>JBCCMW010000093.1:0-11772 GCA_039026175.1 Pseudomonadota bacterium | reverse complement strand
GCGCGGCCGATCCGCCGCTCCACAGCGGCCACGGCCGCCTCCAGGTAGCCGCCGATCAGCCCGTCCTCCGAGCCGTCGTCGGCATAGCCGTGCGCCAGGCGCAGGTGCTCCTTGAACACGGCCAGATCGGGCGCCGAGGGCGGCCCCGCGTCGCTCAGTTGCATCGCTGATCTCCGGAATTCGCCCGCCCGGCCACGCCCCGGCGGCACCCGCGGCGCCCGCGCGCCCACGGCATGTCCTGCCGGCGACCCACGCCGCCGGCAGCATCGTCAGCCGGCGACCCGCGCCGCCGCAGTCTCGTCAGTCCGCGGCGCGCGCCGCCGCAGGACGCGGATCAGGCGGCCGCGAAACGCAGCACCTTGATCGCCGCATAGTCGGTCACGTCGCCGCCCACGCGCTTGGTCGCATAGAACATGACGTTCGGCTTGGCCGAGAACGGGTCGCGCAGGATGCGGATCTCGGGCCGCTCGGCGATGGTGTAGCCGCGCGAGAAGTCGCCGAACGCGATCGCCGCCGCATCCGCCCCGATGTCCGGCATCTCCTCGACCAGCGTCACCGGATAGCCCAACAACCGCGCCGGCGTGCCCTCGGTCAGCCCCTCGGTCCACATGAAGCGGCCGGCGCTGTCCTTCATCTTGCGCACCTCGCCCGCGGTCGAGGAGTTCATGACGAAATGCGCGTTGCGCCGGTACTGCGCCCCCAGCGCATAGACCAGGTCGATCAGCGCATCGCCAGGATCGTTCAGGTCGAACCCGCCGGCCTGGCCCGTCGGCACATAGCCGATCAGCGGCCAGGCCTGCGCGGCATTGGGCACCATCGGCTTGGTCAGGAACCCGACCGGCTTGTTCGACCCGTCGCCGTTGATGAAGGCATCGCTTTCGGCACGCACGAACCTGTCGCCGATCCGCTCGGCCAGCCAGGCCTCCACGTCGAACGCCGTATCGTCCAGCAGCCGCTGCGAGGCCTGGGGCGCCGCCGACAGCTCGTGCAGCGCGATCGAGACGCGCTCGATGGCCGTGCCCGTGCTCTCGCCCACTGCCGTGGTCTCGGCCTGCCAGCCGAAGGTCAGCTCGCCGCGGTCGACCAGCACGTCGTAGGCCACCGCCTCGACCTGCACGACGCGGGCGATCGCCCGCAGGCTGCCGCCGCCCCGCAGCACGGTGTCGATCATCGCGCTCGTGCGCGGGTCGACCAGGTGGCCGCCGGCCGACCCGGTGCCGGTGTTCAGCGCCTTCATCTCCATCGCGGCCAGCCCGCGGTCGTCGCCCTGGCGCACGTACTGGGCGAACGCCTTGGCATGCGGCTGGGCCTCGGCGGCGCGGGCCAGCGCCGGGCGACCGGCGGCCACGGCCTTGGCATCCAGCGCATCGACGCGCGCGCCGATGGTGCCCAGCTTCTCGCCGATCTCGGCCTTGAAGCCCTCGAAGCTCTCCAGGAAGGCCGCCGCGGCCTTGGTCTCCTCGGCCTCGGCCTCGGCCGCCGCAACGGCAAAACCGTCCTCGGCCGGGGCCAGATCGTCGGCCCGGTAGTCCCGATCCATCTCGTTCATCGTGCGTCCCGCTCAACTACACCGTTTCAGGATGCGCCCGTCGCGGGGCGCGTCTCGTCCGGTCCCGGCCCGCCTTGCGCTCGGCCAGGGCACCGGCCAGCCGCCCGGCCATGCCGGTGCCGGCCGCGCCACGCTGCGCGTCCGGCCCGGCAAGGCTTGCCCGGGCGCTCTGGAGCATCGGGAAGGTCACCCGCGACACATCCCAAAGGTCGATCTCGATCAGCCGGCGCCCGGTCCCGGCGCCCTGGCGCGGCTCGGCCCGGCGCGCGCGGTAGCCGATGGACAGCCCGTCCACCGCGCCCGCGGCCAGCAACGCCGCCGCCTCGCGCCCCGCCTGCACGCCGGCCAAGAGCCGCCCCTCGACGACCAGGCCCGCCCCGTCCTCGACGATGCGGTCCCACACGCCGATGGGCCGCCCGGCGTCGTGCTGCCACAGGAACGCGACCCGCCGCCCCCCCGCGCGCAGCCGCGCCAACGAGCGGGCAAAGGCCCCCGGTGCCACCACGTCGCCGCCCCGGTCCGCCTCGCCGAAGCGCGAGGCATAGCCCCGCACCACGCCCGGCACCGCCGCCGTCAACGTGAGCGGCGCCACCGGGCCCACCGCCATGCCGTCCACCGCGCCCTCAGCCATCGGCCGGCTCGTCGGGCAGGCCCAGCATCCGCCGCTTCTCGGCCCGGGTCAGAAAGTCGGCCTGCGCCACCCGGCGCCACAGCGCCTCGCGCTCGTCCTGCAGCGCCGGCACCTGGTCCAGGTCCGGGGTCAGCGCCACCGCCTCGCCCGTGGTCGCGGCCAGCCAGCCGCTCAACGCCGCCGCCACCTTGCGCACCAGCGGCAACACAGCCAGGCGATAGAACGCCCGGTTCGCCTCCTGATAGTTCGAGTAGGTCGCATCCCCTGGCAGGCCCAACAGCATCGGCGGCACGCCGATGGCCAGCGCGATCTCCCGCGCCGCCGCATGCTTGGTGTCCAGGAAATCCATGTCCTTGGGGCTGTGGCTCATCGGCTTCCAGTCGAGCCCGCCCTCCAGCAGCATCGGCCGCCCGGCGTTGCCCACGCCCACGTGGTTGGCCTCCAACTCGTCGCGCAGGCGCCGGAACTGCTCGTCCGACATCGACGCGCCGTCCTTGGCCCCGAACACGATCGCGCCCGAGGGCCGGGCCGCGTTGTCGAGCAGCGCCTTGGCCCAGCGCCCCGCCGCGTTGTGCACGTCCACCGCCGGCAGCGCGGGCTGCATCGGCCCCATGCCATAGTGGTCGTCCGTCGGGTGGAACGCGCGCAGGTGCAGCACCGGCTGCTGCGCCACCCCCTCGCCGCCGTTGCGGAACCGGTGCACCCGGTTGCCGACGCGGTAGTCGTAGCCCACAGGCCAGCCGTCCGTGCCCGGCACCACGCTCATCCGGTCGGGCGGCAACACGTGCAGCTCGGCCGGCCAAACGTCTGTCAGCGCCGGCACCGCCTCGATGTAGGCATTGCCCGAGATCGCCAGATGGCCGAACACCGCCTCCATCAGGCTGCGCCCGTCCTGGCCCGGGTTGGGCCGCTCGATCAGCCGCAACAGCGGATGCTCGACCAGCCGCCGCCCGCCCTCGCTCAGCACCAGGGGCACCGCCGCCGCGGCCTCGGCCAGCATGCGCACCGCACGGAACCCGATGGGGTTCGAGGCATAGCCCGCCTCGGCCAGCGAACCCGCGTCCCGGGCCGAGAACACCGCCCGCCCGGGCCCCTGGAAGGCGATCATCGAGCCCACGGCCGAGGCTTTCTCCTCGGCCGCCCCGCCGTCTTCCGGCGCGCCGTCGCCGCGCCGCCCGCGTATCCAGTCCAACGCCATCGCGCTCTCCTCAAAACGCCGGGCGCCGGCGACCGCTCCCGCAGCCCCGGCGCCCCGTCGTCGTCCACCCCGGCCGCCCTCGGCGGCGCGTATCGTCAGAGCCTGCGCACCCGCGGCGCGCCCGGCGCGGCATCGGGCGCCAGCACCAGCTCGGTGACCGCCCAGACCAGCGCGTCCATCCGGTCGGGGCTGCGCCCCGCCGTGCCGCCCGGCCCGCCATAGCCGCACATCTCGGCCTCCAGCGCCGGGAAGGCGCCCACGTGGTGCACGCGCCCCTGCTCGTAGAGCGCGGCCACCGGCTCGGCCCGGGCCCGCTTGCCCCGGCTCGCGTGCACCGCGCGATAGGCGATCTGCGGCGCGACCTGACGCAGCACCGCCTCGACCAGCGCGCCGCCCTGGTTGACCTCGGCCACCACCCGGTCGGCGTCCCACCGCTCGAACGCCGTCGCCGCGGCCCGCGCCCACCCCGCGGGGCCCAGGCCCTGCACGCTCTCGTCCGCCAGCACATAGACCCGCCAGGCCGAGGGCGGCCCGTGCCGCGCCACGCCCGCCACCACGATCCCGCAGGCATCCGCGCCCGCGCCGGCGCCGGCCGGCGGATCCACCGCCACCACCACCCGGTCCAGGGGCGGCGCCGCGTCCTCGCGCGCCGCGTCGATCCCGCCGGGGGTCCAGAGCGCGCCCTCGCGGCCCTGCACCACTTCGCCGTCGATCTCCTGACGGCCGAGCCAGGTGCCGCCGTGGCGCGCCATCAGCCGCTCCACGAACCCCGGCGCCAGGTGCGCGCGGTTGGCCGCCGTCCCGGCCCGCGTCACCGCCACGCCGGGCGCCGCCAGCAACGCCAGCAGCACTGGATTGTCCCGGGGCGTCGTCGTCACCAGTTGGCGCGGATCCTGGCCGAGACGCAGACAGAACTGCAGCATCGACCAGGCCTCCTCGCAGCGGCGCCACTTGGCCAGCTCGTCGGACCAGGCGCCGTCGAACTGCGGACCCCGCAGCGCCTCGGGGTTGGCGGCCGAGGCGATCACCGCCTCGGCCCCGTTCGGCCAGACCAGCTTGGCCTCGCCCCGCTTGAAGACCGGGCGGCGGTCGGGGGGCGAGACGGCCAGGATGCCGCTCTCGCCCTCGACCATCACCGCCCGGGCCTCGTCCATCGTCTCGCTCAACAGACAGAACCGCCGGCAGGGACCGGGCGCCAGCGGCGTCGGCCCCTCGATCCGGCTGCGCACCCACTCGGCCCCGGCCCGGGTCTTGCCCGCGCCGCGCCCGCCCAGGATCACCCAGGTGTGCCAGTCGCCGCCGTCCTCGGCCCGCTCGGGCGCCAGCTGGTGGTCCGGATGGGCCCACAGCTCCCAGAGCCACGGCATGGCGGCCAGCGCATTGTCGCTCAGCCCGTCAAGAAACGCCGCCGCCCTAGCCTTGCCCAGCGAGGCGAGCCAACCTGCTCTCGATCTCGTCACGCGCCGCCCCCAGGTCCAACGACGCCGCACCCGGCGCACCGCCTTGCGGTTTGCCCTGCGCGCGGATCGCGTCGATCTCCAAATCCAGGACCGTCTGCAGCGCCTTCTGCGTGCGGACCGCCAGATCGCTCAGTTCCTTCGGGCTGGCGATCGACACCACGCTACGACCGTCATGCAAAGCCTGAAGCTGCTGCTCCAGATCGCTACAAAGAAACCCAAACAACGTCGTCGCTGTCGCCAACGCCCGATCGCGCAAACGCCCGTTCTTACGCTCTCTCCGCTTCGTCATCGCCTGCACCCTTGTTGTTGTTCTTGGTGCCCGACCCGCCGCAGCCTCCGGCTTCGCCCGGGGGATCACCCCGGACGTCGCGGCCGGCCGAAACGAAAAAGGGGCCCCGCAGGACCCCATCCGGCTGGGCCGATCGGCCCCGCCACGCTGCCGAACCGACGGGCCCGATGCGCCGGCCGCAAGGCCGGGGCCGAAACGAAAAAGGACAGCGACCATCGGCCCTGCCCATCCACGTCACCTAGCGTGCCTGGATCAACGACACAGGCCGCGCGCTCCGTCAAGCGGAAAGTTGGCTCACTCCGTGGAGGACGCTTCCTCGGCCTCGCGCCGTTCGCGCTCGATCGCCCGCCACACGCGGACGTTGGCGTTGTGCTCGTCGAGCGTGCGCGAGAACGCATGCCCTCCGGTCCCGTCGGCTACGAAATACAGGAAATCCGTCTCGGCCGGGCGCAGCACCGCCTCGATCGACGCGCGCCCCGGGTTCGCGATCGGCGTCGCGGGTAGCGCTGGTATCGTGTAAGTATTCCAGCGGGTTCGCGCCCGCAGTTCACTACGCCGCAGGCCCCGACCCAGACCGCCCTGACCCTCGGTTATGCCATAGATCACGGTGGGATCGGACTGCAGCGGCATGCCCCGGCGCAGCCGGTTGATAAAGACCGAGGCCACCTGCGGCCGCTCGCCCGCCAGCCCGGTCTCCTTCTCCACGACCGACGCCAGGATCAGCGCCTCTTCGGGGCTGTCCAGCGGCAGGCCGGCGTCGCGCGCAGCCCAAGCCTCGGCCAGGATCCGCTCCTGCGCCGCCTGCATGCGCCGAATCACATCCTCGCGCGTGTCGTTGCGCGCCACGAAATAGGTGTCGGGCGCCAGCGACCCCTCGGGCGGCACCTCGGCCACCTCGCCGGTCAGCACGTCGACGCCCTTCAACAGCTCGACGATCTCCCAACTGGTCAGACCCTCCGCCACCGTGACGCGGTAGCTCAGCGTCTCGCCGCGCGTCAGCTTGTCCAGGATCGCCACCATGGAAGCGCCGGGCTCGATCACGTATTCGCCGAACTTCAGCCGCGCATCGTCGCCGCGGTACTTGGCGGCCAGGGTGAACAGCGTCTCGTTGCCCACGGCGCCCGCGGCGACCAGCCGCTCGGTCGCCTCGCGCATCGTCGCCCCGCGCGGCACCTCGACGATGGTCTCCTCGGCCAGCGGTCCGGGCGCCTCGATCTGCCAGCGCCCCCACTCGACCGTCGCGACGATGGCGACCAGGCCCGCCAGCACCAGCGTCAACGCGTTGGCCGCCAGATGGCGCACCCGGAACCAGCGTCCGATCGGCTCCCACAGGGCCCAGATCGCCACCACGACGGCCGCGACCGCCGCGAAGCCCACCGCACCGGCGAGCGTCGGCTGCTCGCGCGCCATGGCCAGATAGGGCTCCAGCGCCTCCATCCCGGCCGCCTGTCAGTCCGCCGGGCGCCCCAGCACCAGCGAGGCGTTCGTCCCGCCGAAGCCGAAGCTGTTGCTGAGCGCTACATTGATCTCCCGCTCGCGCTTGGCGTTGGGGGCCAGGTCGATGGGCGTCGCCACCGAAGGCTCGTCCAGATTGATCGTGGGCGGGGCCACCTGATCGCGGATCGCCAGCACCGAGAAGATCGCCTCGATCGCCCCCGCCGCGCCCAGCAGGTGGCCCGACGCCGACTTGGTCGAGCTCATCGTCACCTTGGGCGCGTGCTGGCCCATCATCCGCTCCACCGCACCAAGCTCGATCTCGTCGCCCAGCGGCGTCGAGGTCCCATGCGCATTGACGTAATCCACCGCATCCGGCGCCAAGCCTGCGTTCTTCAACGCCGCCCGCATCGCCCGAAAGCCGCCGTCGCCGTCCGCCGACGGCGCGGTGATGTGGTAGGCATCGCCCGACAGGCCATAGCCCAGCACCTCGGCATAGATCCGGGCACCGCGCTCCAGCGCATGCTCGCGCTCCTCCAGCACCACCACGCCTGCACCCTCGCCCATGACAAAGCCGTCGCGTCCCTTGTCATACGGGCGGGACGCCCTTTCCGGCGTGTCGTTGTAGCCCGTCGACAGCGCCTTGCACGCCGAAAAGCCGGCCACCGAGATCTCGCACACCGGGCTTTCGGCCCCGCCGGCCACCATCACGTCGGCGTCGCCGAACATGATCAACCGCGAGGCGTCGCCGATCGCGTGCGCCCCGGTCGAACACGCCGTCACGACCGCGTGGTTCGGGCCCTTAAAGCCATAGCGGATGCTCACCTGGCCCGAACATAGGTTGATCAGCGCGCCGGGGATAAAGAACGGGCTCACCCGCCGTGGGCCCCGCTCCTTCAGCGTCACGGCGGTCTCGGCGATGCTCTCCACCCCGCCGATGCCCGAGCCGATCATCACGCCCGTACGCTCCAGCGCCTCGGGGTCCTCGGGCGTCCAGCCCGCGTCCTCTACCGCCTGCTGCGCGGCGGCCAGCGCATAGGTGATGAACCGGTCGTGCTTGCGCCGGTCCTTGGCCGGCACCCAGTCGTCGGCGTTGAACGAGCCGTCCGAGCCGTCGCCCAGCGGGATCTCGCCGGCCACGTGGCAGGGCAGGTGCGAGGGGTCGAAGTGCCGGATCCGCCCGATCCCGGACTGTGCCGCCAGGATCCGCGCCCAGGTCGCCTCGACCCCGCAGGCCAGCGGCGTCACCATGCCCAGCCCCGTCACCACCACTCGCCGCATCGTCTCCTCCTGTGCCGTGCGCGCGGCACCGTGTTCCCGTCTCCTAGGCCCCGGTCAGGTCTCGACCAGGCCCCTAGCCGGCGTTCGGACCGCGGCGGGTCCCAGTCTAGTCGCTCGCCGCGCGGCAGTCGCCATATGGCACGGTCTGTCGGGGCCTTGACCACGCTGCCGTGGCGCCAAGCGCGCCCGCCGTCCCATGCCCCGTCCCGCACGCCGGCGCCCGAGAGCCGGGGCTAGCGACGAAAAACGCGGCTGCCGTCGCCGGCGCCGCGCCCTGACCTCGAAGCGTTGCACCCGGCGGCGCCGCCCGGCCGGTGCGCCTCGTGCCGAGACGCCCGACCCTCAGCGCTCAGGCAGACTTCTCGGAAATGAACTTCACCGCGTCGCCAAAGGTCTGGATGCTCTCGGCCGCGTCGTCCGGGATCTCGATCCCAAACTCCTCCTCGAAAGCCATCACCAGTTCGACCGTGTCCAGGCTGTCGGCGCCCAGATCGTCGATAAAGCTCGCCGCGTCCGAGACTTTTTCTTCCTCGACGCCCAGATGCTCGACCACGATCTTTTTCACGCGCTCCGCGATGTCGCTCATAGTTTCTCCCTTGCCTGTGTGGCCCTTGCCTGCCTTGGCGTCTGCCAATCCGGTGTGTTGGCCGCGGGCGCCGTGTAGAGATAAAATCGCGGGCGTGGCAATGCCGGCGATGAGGTCGGCGCTCTTTAGCAAGTCGTCAACGCGTAGGCAATCCGCCGCACCCGATGCGAAAACGCCTGCCGAAGCGTTGAAAAACAACATGTTTTGGCGCGCTTGCCCGGTGCCTCAGAAGCCGTCGACCGCCCCGTGCATCGGGTGCGCTGCGCGATCGACAGGCCGCATGCGGCTGCGCCCGACCCCGGGCCGACGGCGAACCCCGCCGCAGCAGGCATGGCCCTGGCGCACCTCCGCCGCCCACGGACCACCGCGTGCGCCGGACGCGCCCAATGGGCACTCCCCGCCAGCCGACACCGCCCATACCGGCCAGACCGGCCCCGGGGGTGGCGAGGGGGGGCGCCGCTGTATCAGATCATCGCCATCCCGCCGTTCACGTGCACCGTCTGTCCCGTGACATAGGCCGCAGCGTCCGAGGCCAGATACGCCACCGCGCCCGCAACCTCGGCCGCCGAGCCCATGCGCCCGGCCGGGATCGCGCCCATGATCCGCGCCTTCTGGTCCTCGGTCAGCTTCTCGGTCATCGCCGTCTCGATGAACCCCGGCGCGACCGCGTTCACGGTGACCCCGCGGCTGGCCACCTCCTGCGCCAGGCTCTTGGACATCGCCGTCAGGCCCGCCTTGGCGGCGCAATAGTTGCCCTGCCCCGGGTTGCCGGTGTGCCCGACGACCGACGTGATCTGCACGATGCGTCCCCAGCGCTTCTTCATCATCCCGCGCAGCACCGCGCGGCTCAGACGGAAGGCCGCCGTCAGGTTGACGTCGAGCACCCGCTGCCAGTCCTCGTCGCCCATGCGCATGAACAGCTGATCGCGCGTCAGCCCCGCGTTGTTGACCAGGATATCCAGCCCCCCGGCCGCCGCCTCGACCTGCTTGGGCAGACCGGCCAGCGCCTCGGCGTCGGACAGATCGCAGGGCACCACGTGCGCGCGCGCGCCCAGGCTCGCGGCCAGCGCCTCGAGCGGCTCCAGGCGCGTGCCCGACAGCGCCACCGCCGCGCCCTGCGCGTGCAGCGCCTTGGCGATCTCGCCGCCGATCCCGCCCGAGGCGCCCGTCACCAGCGCCACTTTCGCCGTCAAGTCGAACATTGCCGTCTCCTCCGCCGCCGCGGCCGCCGTCTGCAGCGCGGCCTGTGTTTGTTGGGCCCGCCGCGACCCCGCCGTCGGCCCAGGCCCGCGTTCAACCGGTCTCGGCCAGGCGGCGCACGTCCTCGGGAGTCGCGACGTTGGCCACACCCACGGCACGGTCGATCCGGCGCACCATGCCGCTCAACGCCTTGCCCGCGCCCAGCTCCACCGTCTCGGTCACGCCGTTGGCGGCCATCCACGCCACGCTCTCGCGCCAGCGCACCGCGGCGGTGACCTGCTCGACCAGCAGGCGCCGGATCTCGTCCGGGTCGCTCACCGCCTCGGCCTTGACGTTGGCGACCAGCGGCACGCTCGGCGGCGCCACGGTGACGGCGGCCAGCGCGTCGGCCATCGCCTCGGCTTCCGGCTGCATCAGGGCACAGTGGAAGGGCGCGGACACCGGCAGCAGGATCGCGCGCTTGGCGCCGCGCTCCTTGGCGATGGTCACCGCCCGCCCGACCGCCGCCGCATGACCCGACACGACGATCTGCCCGGGGTCGTTGTCGTTGGCGGCCTGGCAGACCTCGCCCTCGGCCGCCGCGTCTGCAATCTCGCGCACCGCGGCCAGATCCAGCCCCAGCACCGCGGCCATGGCACCAACACCGACGGGCACCGCCGCCTGCATCGCCGCACCGCGCAGACGCAGCAGCCGCGCGGCATCGGCGACGCTCAGCGACCCGGCCGCGGCCAGCGCCGAATACTCGCCCATCGAATGGCCGGCCACGTACGCCGCGCCCGAGACCTCGACCCCCTCGGCCGTCAGCGCCCGCACCGCGGCCAGCGAGGTCGCCATCAGCGCCGGCTGGGCGTTTGCGGTCAGGGTGAGCCGGTCCTCCGGCCCCTCCCACACGGTGGTCGAGAGCTTCTCGCCCAGCGCCTCGTCGACCTCGTCGAACACCGCCTGGGCTGCGGGATAGGCCTCGGCCAGCGCGCGGCCCATGCCCACGGCCTGCGCCCCCTGGCCGGGGAAGAGATATGCCCGCATGCGTGGCCTCCGTGCTCGCCGCCGCGCAACCTCGGCGCGCTGGGCGGCAGTCAAAGTGCGCCGCCTCTCGCCCGCGCCGCGCCGCGCTGTCAAGGAAGGCCCCGCCCGTCTCCGGCCGCCCCGTTGGCGCCCGGCGCTTGCCCCCGGCGCTTGCCAAGCGGCGCCCCCGGGCGTAAGCAGCCGCCGCCCGGGCCGATGAATGGCCGCGCCGCTCGGGTCCGGACCTCGGGCACCTGATCGCCGGACCACCGAAGCGCGGAGAGATGACGGAGGGGTGGCCCGTGCCGCTCTACGAGCACACGTTTATCGCGCGACAGGACCTGTCCAACGCGCAGGCCGAAGGGCTGATCGAGCATTTCGGCCAGATCCTCGCCGACAACGGCGGATCGTTGCTGGGCCAGGAATACTGGGGCCTGCGCACGCTCAGCTACAAGATCAACAAGAACCGCAAGGGCCACTATGCCTTTATGCGCACCGACGCGCCGTCGGCCGCCGTGCAGGAGATGGAGCGCCTGATGCGCCTGCACGACGACGTGATGCGCGTGCTGACCGTCAAGGTCGAAGCGCACGAGGAAGGCCCCTCGGCCGTGCTGCAGGCCAAGTCCAGCCGCGACGACCGGCGCGGCGACCGCGGCCCGCGCGGCGACCGCGACCGGGGCCCGCGCGGAGATCGGGGCGACCGCGGCGACCGCGGCGATCGTGGTGACCGCGGCGGCGACCGGGGCGGCGATCGGGGCCCCCGCAGCTTCGACCGCGGATAAGGAGGCAGACCGATGGCCCGCAGACCGTTCTTCCGCCGGCGCAAGACCTGCCCCTTTTCGGGCGATAACGCGCCGAAGATCGACTACAAGGACGTCAAGCTGCTGCAGCGCTACGTCTCCGAGCGGGGCAAGATCGTGCCTTCGCGCATCACCGCGGTGTCCTCGAAAAAGCAGCGCGAACTGGCGCGCGCGATCAAACGCGCCCGTTTCCTCGCCCTGCTGCCCTATGCGGTGAACTGAGAAGGGATCGGCGATGGCACAGATCATCCTGCTCGAGCGTGTCGAGAAGCTCGGCCATATGGGCGACGTCGTCAGCGTGCGCGACGGCTATGCCCGCAACTATCTGCTGCCCCAGGG
>JBCCMW010000092.1:0-11822 GCA_039026175.1 Pseudomonadota bacterium | reverse complement strand
TTTAACTTCGAATTTCTCATTCTTTTTATAATAATGGACAAACGTTTTTCCGACTCTCGCGAATTTTATGCCCTAATCCGCTCGTTTCACGCTAACGTCATTTCTTTCTTGGAGATTTTTGGACATTTTCATAAACATTCAAAGTTGTTTTCTAGATTCTACAACTTCATCAATCTCTATACAAAGGTTTATATCATAATTATCTATGCGCTTTATTACTATACTGTTCTCATTATTTTCATTTACACTGAATTCAATGAGGGTGAATTTCTCTTTCCGATAGTCTTGATATGTGCAAATATCTTGTCTGTATTAACGAGTGTCGCAGTATTCATGCCAGTCTTTCGTCCTAGACGGTTCACACGTCGGTTGCAAAGATTGATGTGAGCATTCTTTAGGTCATGATACTATATCGTTTCCCAAATCAAAGTTCACCCTGCTGAAAGTCGGGATGGCACATGAGTGAGATTTTTTGTGTCTTCTGAACTTCAACTTGTGTGGATATGTCTTCGGAACCGGCATAGAATATGGTTGTATGGACTTCACATTTCATGATCGTCTCAATTCAAGACGGTGATCCGTTGCGTTTTGGGGTGTCTCGTGGCGCCCCGGCCCGTGCGATGGTGGGCTCTGGCCGCGCAGGAGGGACGCCATGACCGCCCTGATCGACACGTGGGCGACGACGGCCGAGGCCGAGAACGCCATGCCGGCCGAGCATGCCTGGATATGGCGCGAGATGATCCGCGCCGCGGGCCCCCTGCCGGAGGGCGCGCGGGTGCTGGATATCGGCTGCAACCAGGGCGGTTTCCTGCGCCTGCTGCACGACACCGCGGGCTTTGGCCAAGGCGTGGGCGTGGACCTGGCGCAGGAGGCCGTGGCCATCGCCAACGCCGCCGCCGGGTCCCGGCCGATCCGCTACCTGGCGGCCACGGACCTGGCCGCCGCGGGCGCGGGCTTCGACGCCGCCTTCAGCCACGAGGTCGTGTACCTGATCGACGATCTGGCCGACCACGCCGCCCAGGTGTTTGCGGCGCTGAAGCCCGGCGGTCGCTACGATGCCGTCACCTGCTGCCACCGCGACAACCCGCTGTGGCCGACCTGGCGCCCGGCGATCCAGGCCTACTCGACCGTGCCGGTGCCCGACCACAGCGTGGCCGACATCGCGGGCGCCCTGCGCGCGGCGGGGTTCGAGGTCTCGATCGCGCGCTTTCTGGCCGCCAGCCCGGTGCCGGCGCCGGGGCCCAGCGCGTTGATGCCGACCGATCTGGACCGGCTCGAGGTCTACACCCGCTGGAAGCTGTTGTTCCGCGCCACCCGGCCCGGGTGAGGGGCGCGGGCGCTAAGACGTGCGGCCGGCCACCATCGCCATGGCTGCGCCGCCGAAGAACACCGCGAACGCCCCCTCCAGCCACCGCCGGGCGCCCAGGTACGCGGCCGTCGCCTGGCGGCTGGAGAACAGCAGCGCGTAGCCCGTGACCAGCGCCAGGTTGATCGCCAGGCACGTGGCGACGATCCAGGCGATGGCCTCGCCGCCCCCGCCGGATTTGAGCCCGATCGCGAAGATCGAGCCCCAGAACATCACCGCCTTGGGGTTGGTCAGGTGGATCAGCGCGCCGCGCACCCAGGCGACCGCGTGGCTGCCGGTCCCGATGTCCCGCGGCGCCAGCGTACGCGCCGAGAGCGCCGAGCGTGCGGATTTGTAGCCGAGCCACGCCAGATACCCGGCGCCGGCGTAGCGGATGATCTCGATCAGCCACTGGTTGGCGGCCAGGATCGCGCCGAAGCCCAGCGCCGCGAACACCGCCCAGACCATCGCCCCGCCGGTCACGCCCCAGGCCAGCGCCAGACCCATCGAGCGCCCGCGCGCCATCGAGGTACCGGCGATGGCCAGCGTCGCAGGCCCCGG
Source organism: Pseudomonadota bacterium (assembly GCA_039026175.1). Lineage (GTDB taxonomy): Bacteria > Pseudomonadota > Alphaproteobacteria > Rhodobacterales > Rhodobacteraceae > Thermohalobaculum. Next base: position 9,916 of record JBCCMW010000092.1, on the reverse strand, counting down.
CGTCAGCCCGCCCAACAGCGCCGCACCCACGATCACCCAGAAGTTCACGTCGTCCATGCGCACCTCCACCGGTTGCAGCGCATCACGCTACCCGGCGGATCGGTGAGCTGGCGACCGCGACCCTGGTCGAGGCCGGTCGCCTGGGGCCGTTCGCCTCGCCGGTCGTCGGGGGGCCGGTCGCCGGGGGGCCGGTCGTCGGGGGGCCGGTCGCCTGGGGCCGTTCGACTGGGGCCGTTCGACTGGGGCCGTTCGACTGGGGCCACTCGAATGGGGCCGGTCGCCGGTCGCCGGTGGACGGTCGCCGGGGGCCGGTCGCCGGGCCAGTCGTCGGAGGCCAGTCGTCGGAGGCCAGTCGTCGGAGGCCAGTCGTCGGTGGCCAGTCGTCGGTGGCCAGTCGTCGGAGGCCAGTCGTCGGAGGCCAGTCGTCGGTGGCCAGTCGTCGGTGGCCAGTCGTCGGTGGCCAGTCGTCGGGGGTCGATCTCCGGGGGACGGTCGTCGTGGGGACGGTCTTCGGGAGGAGGCGTGCCGGACGGCCCCGGCTGGGTCCGCTACGTCACTGCGACTGGGATTGGCTCAAACCTTGGCCTAAGCCTTGAACCTGGCCACTGGGGGCGATGGCGACCTCGATCTCCATCTTTTCGTCCGAGCCCGGCAGCATCGTGCCGCGGATGGGCGCCGCATCCGGCGCGTCCAGACCCGTGCACAGGCGGATATGGTCGATCGAGGGGCAGACCTGGTGCAGCGGGTCGAACCCCACCCAGCCCAGACCGTCGAGATGCGCCTCGGCCCAGGCGTGACTGGCGTATTCGGCTGCCTCGGGATTGTGCAGATAGCCGATCACATAGCGCGCCGGTACGCCCAGGCTGCGCGCCGCCGCGATGAACACCTGCGCATAGTCCTGGCAGACGCCGACACCGAGCGCTGCCGCTTGCTCAGCCGTCGTCTCGGCGTCGGTGGCGCCGGCGCGATAGTCCAGCCCCTCGGCCACGGCGGCCGACAGGGCGTGCAGGCGGGCGAGCTGTGTCTCGCCCTCGGCCGCGGCGGCCAGCTCGGCGATGGCGTCGCCCGGCACCGTGAGCGGCGTCTCGCGCAGATACACCCCAGGGCGCACCCGGTCGCCCGCCTTGCCCAGCACACCGGCGTGGTCGATCGTCTCGACCGTGCCCTCGGCCACGATGGTCACCGCCTCGTCGCGTCGGCGCGAGAACCACAGCGCCTCGGCCTCGCCGTTGGCGGTCGTGAGCAGCGGTGTCACCGGCTTGTCGTCCACCGTCACGCGCCAGTCCAGCACGTGCTGCTGCACCGTGCCGTGGGCAAACAGGCGCAGCCGCAGCGCCAAGCCCTGGGCCGGCGGGTCGTAGCGATAGGTTGTGACATGGCGCACGCTGAGGCGCATCGCAGGCTCCCGCTCAGAAGTGGTAGGCGCGGTAGATCTCGGAATTCAGCCGCCGGGTGTGGGCGACCGCGTGGTTGATGAAGTCGTGCAGGCCGGTCTGGAACAGCTCGCCCATTTCGGCATCGCCCAGTTGCGCGACCATCTGCGAGGCCGTGGCGTGGCAGGCATGCCGCTCGCCATAGCCGCGCGCCAGCCGGTCCAGGCAGTCGCCGATCTGCACATAGCAGTAGGCGACCGAGCGCGGAAACGACCGGTTCAGCAGCATGAAATCCGCGATCTTCCAGGGGCTGTAGTCGCCGCGATAGACATGGTGGAACGCGCGCAGGCCCGACGTCGCGTGCAGCACGCTGGTCCACTGGTAGTGATCGCGCCCGCCGCCCACGACCTCGGTCTCGGGCAGCAGCACGTAGTATTTTACGTCCAGCAGCCGCAGCATCATGTCGGCCCGCTCGACATGGGTGCCCAGCGTCAGGAAATCGTAGCGGTCGTGGCGCAGCATCGAGGTCATGGTGGCGCCGCGGAACAGGGCGGCGCGGCTTTTGACCCACTCCAGCAGCGCCGGCAGGTCGCGCTGGGCGGTGCCGACGTCGATGTCGTCCAGCCGGCGCCAACTGTCGTTCAACGCCTCCCACATCTCGCGGGTCAGCGCGGTGCGCACGGCGCGACCGTTGGCCCGGGCGGCGCGCAGGCAGGACCGGATCGAGGACGGGTTCTCGCCGTCCAGCATCAGCGTGCGCAGGATCGTCGCCTCGCCGATCATCGCTTCGTCCTCAAGCGCGGCCGAGGCGCCGCAGGCCGCAGCGACCGAGCGCCATTCCTCGTGCGTGTAGCTGCCGGGCAGCATGGCCATGCGGTGGCCCATCTCAATGAGCCGCGCGGTGCACTCGGCACGCTCCATGTAGCGCCCGGTCCAGTACAGGTGCTCGGCGTTGCGGCTCAGCATGGCGCGGCCTCCGGGGGCGTGCCGGCGCGGGCGGGGCAGGGCGGGCGGCTCATTCGCTCAACACCCAGGTGTCCTTGACGCCGCCGCCCTGGGACGAGTTGACGACCAGCGAGCCTTCCTTCAGCGCCACCCGCGTCAGCCCGCCCGGCACCAGGCGCATCTGCTTGCCGACCAGGCAGTAGGGGCGGAAGTCGACGTGCCGCGACCCGATCCCGCTGGGCGCCAGCGTCGGCGTGGACGAGAGCTCAAGCGTGGGCTGCGCGATAAAGCCCGCCGGGTCGCCCTTCAGCCGCTCGGCATAGGCGGTGCGCTGCTCTTCGGTCGAGTTCGGCCCGATCAGCATGCCGTAGCCGCCCGAGCCGTGGGTCTCTTTGACTACGAGGTCGTGCAGGTTCTCCATCACGTGGGCATAGTCCTCGGCGATCCCGCAGCGATAGGTCGGCACGTTCTCCAGGATCGGCGTCTCGCCCAGGTAGAACCGGATCATCTCGGGGACGTAGACATAGACGGCCTTGTCGTCGGCCACGCCGGCGCCGGGGGCCGAGCACAGCGTCACGCCACCCGCGCGGTAGACGTTGAACAGGCCCGGCACGCCCAGCGCGCTGTTGGGCCGGAAGGCGAGCGGGTCGATATAGTCGTCGTCGATCCGGCGATAGATCACGTCCACCCGCTGCGGCCCGCGCGTGGTGCGCATCCAGCAGAGCCCGTCGTCCACGAACAGGTCGGTGGGCTCGACCAGCTCGACCCCCATCAGATCGGCCAGAAACGAGTGTTCGTAATAAGCCGAATTGTAGGGGCCGGGCGTCAGCACCACCACGGTCGGGTCGTGCTTGCAGGCGGGCGGGGCGACCTCCTCCAGCGTCGCGCGCAGATCGTCGGGGTAGCGGTCCACCGGCTGCACCGCCCCGCCCGCGAACAGGTCGGGGAACATGCGCATCATGATCTCGCGGTTCTCCAGCATGTAGGAGACGCCCGAGGGCGTGCGGCAGTTGTCCTCCAGCACCATGAAGTCGCTCTCGCCGGTGCGCACGATGTCGATGCCCACAATGTGGCTGTAGATCTTGCCCGGCGGCTCGACGCCCACCATGGCGGGCTGAAACGCGTCGTTCCGGTAGACCAGCGCCTCGGGCACGACGCCGGCGCGCAGGATTTCACCGCGGTGGTAGACATCGAACAGGAACGCGTTCAGCGCCCGGGCGCGCTGGCGGATGCCGCGGTCCAGCCGGCGCCATTCGGCCGCCGCAAAGACGCGTGGGATCAGGTCGAAGGGGATCAGCCGCTCGGGATCGCCGCCTTCGCCATAGACCGCGAAGGTGATGCCGATGCGCCGAAAGATCGCCTCTGCCTCGGCCGAGCGGCGGCGCAGCGTCTCCAACCCCGACGCGTCGATCCACCGGGCCACTTGCGCATAGGCGGGGCGAATGCCGCCTTCGGCTGTGGTCATCTCGTCGAACATCGCGCCTCCCGCCACGGTGGGCCTGCGGTGTTCGCCGGCCGATTGCCGGCTGTTAACCGTAACGGTTGATCATTGCGGTGCAACAGCATGCGGCGGAGCGCGGGGCGTACGGCGTTAGACGATTGTGCCGGACGTGCCACCGTGCCAGCGGTGAGGCTGCCGTCCGGGGCCGGACAGCGGCACCGGAACCGCGGTTGAACCCCGGTTTTGGGCCCAGACGAAGGACCGAGGCAGCGGAGGATCGACCGCGTGATCTATGCAGCGATGGTATTGGGCGTGCTGGGTGGCGCGGTGGGGATGATCGTGGGCTTCTTCGGCTACGGCTTCGTCGAGCTCTACCACTGGGCATCGAGCTGGCTGATCGACGTCGCGCCCCAGGCCGCACAGCAGATCTCGCCGGTCGAGGACGAGGATCGCATTCAACTGCTCAGCCTGCTGGCACCGGTCGCGGCGGTGGCGGGGGGGCCGATGGTGCTGACGCATCGCTTTCTGGGGGCGATGTTCCTGGGCGGCTCGGCCGGCGGCATGTACTACGGCTTCGCGTTCAACGTCTTTACGATGTTCCCGATTGCGATGTGCGGTCTGGCCGCCGTGCTGGCACTGCTGGCCGGACCGCCGTCGCGGCCGAGCGCGTCGTCCTAGCGATCCGGTACCGGGCGCGCAGGCCCGCCTCGCCTCAGCTGACGATCGCGGCCATCAGCGAGCCTGCGGCCGAGAGCGCCGCGAACAGCGCTGCCACCGTGGCCACGCCCTTGATCGAGAAATTCCGGTTGGCCATCGCACCCTCCGTCTATCCGACGAAACGATGGTAGGTCGAAACCCATCGCACACGCAATGCGGGATGGGGCCGAGCGGTTGACAACCATCAATAACGTTTCGGCGAGGTCGCCCGGCGGGGTGGGTGCCCGTCAGGGACCGTCGGACGGACGCGGCGCCTCCAGCCCTGCGGCCTGGCGCATCAGCGCGCGCTTGGCGCCGGGCAGCGCGTCAACCAGGCTGAGACCCAGCGCCCGCACGGCGCCCAGCGCTGGATTGGCGTTCGAGAACAGGCGATTGAGCCCATCCATGCCCAGTGCAAACAGGGCGTTGTCGCCGCGGCGGGCCCGCTCGTAGCGCGCCAGCACCGCCCGCTGGCCATAATCCTCGCCGCGCGAGGCGGCCTCGCCCAGCACCGCCGCCAGCGCCGCGACGTCGCGCAGACCCAGGTTGAAGCCCTGTCCCGCGATGGGATGAACGCCGTGCGCCGCGTCGCCGACCAGCACGCAGCGGTCCACCGCATAAGTCTCGGCCAGCGTCAGATCCAGCGGATAGGCCCGGCGCTCGGCGATCAGGCGCAGCCGACCGAGTCGCGGCCCGATGCGCCGGGCGAGTTCGGCCTCGTAGCCCGCATCGTCGAGCGCCATCAGCCGCTCGGCCACCGCGGCGCGCTCGGACCACACCAGGCTGGAGCGGTGGGTGCCGTCCTCGGCGTCGGGCAGCGGCAGCACGGCGAACGGGCCGCCGGGAAAGAAGCTCTGGTGCGCGAGGCCGCCGTGCGGGCGCTCGTGCGCGATGGCCGCGACCAGCCCGCTCTGGCGATAGGCGAAGACCTGTCGCGCGATCCCCGCCATTGGCGCCAGGGTCGAGCGTCGCCCGTCCGCCGCCACGGCCAGCACGGCCGTCACCAGTCGCCCATCGGCCAGCGTCAGGCGCGCGCGCGGCCCGTCGAAGGCGGCACTTGCCACGGTGGCCGGCGCGATGGGCGTGATCGCAGCACGCGCCGCCACAGCGTCCAGCAGCGCGCGGCGCAGCCAGCGGTCCTCCAGGATCCAGCCCACCCGGCCGTCGTCGGTCTCGCGCGGGTCGAAATGCAGGCGGCCCCAACCGGTGGTGCGGCCGCCGGCGCCCTCGCTCACCCGGATGTCGCGGATCGGCTGGGCCAGCGGCGCCAGCCCCTGCCACAGCTCGAGCGTCTCGAGCAGGCGGGCCGACACCAGGGCGATGGCGTAGCCGCGCCCGTCGAACGCCGGATCGCGGCGCACCGGTTCGGCCAGCCGGTCGATCAGCGCGACCTGGAACCCCTCGCGCGCCAGGCTCAGCGCCAGCGCCGGGCCCACCAGCCCGCCGCCGACGACCGCCACCTCGGTGCTGATTGCCCGGTCGTTCATGGCTTTGACTTATGGCGACGTGGCCCCGATTGTCCATCGACGGGGCAGCGTGCCGCAGCGGCCGGCGGCGAGTGGGGGGAACGGCGATGGCGGACATGCGTGGGGACGGGATGGTCGATGCGGCCCGGCGCTGGTCGGCCGCCGCGCAGGGGCGTGCGATCGGCGAGGGTCGGCTCGACCCGGTGGCGCTGGCCGAGGCGTACCTGGATGCCGCCGCCAGCCACCCCGATGCCGCGCGCATCTATGCGCGGCTGACCCCGACGCGCGCGCGGGCCGAGGCCGAGGCGGCGCGCGCCAGGGCCCTGGCCGGCAATCGGCTGGGCCCGCTCGACGGGGTGCCCGTCGCGTGGAAGGATCTGGTCGACACCGCGGGCGTGGCCACCGAGGCGGGCTGCCGCATGCTGGCCGGCCGGGTGCCCGACGCCGACGCCCCGGCGCTCCGCACAGCGACCGAGGGCGGTTCGGTCTGTCTCGGCAAGACGCACCTATCCGAGCTCGCGTTTTCGGGTCTCGGCATCAATCCGATGGCTGCGACGCCGCCCAATCGCCAGGGCGCGCACCTGGCGCCCGGTGGATCCTCCTCGGGGGCCGCAGCGGCGCTGGTGGCCGATCTCGCGCCGCTGTCGATCGGGTCGGACACGGGCGGCTCGGTGCGCATCCCGGCGGCGTGGAACGATCTGGTGGGGCTCAAGACGACGGCCGGGCTGATCCCGACCGAGGGCTGCCTGCCGCTGGCGCCCAGCCTGGATACCCTGGGCCCGCTGGCGCGCGACGTCGAGGATGCGGCGCTGGGCCTGGCGCTGCTGACGGGCGAGATGCCGGTGCCGCTGGCCAACGTGCAGGCGCGCGGGATGGGGCTGTTCGTGCCCGAAACGGTGGCGTTGGAGGATCTGGAGGCGCCGATCGACGCGGGCTTCGAGATGGCGGTGACCGATCTCGCGAACGCGGGTGTGCGGCTGACCCGCGGGCCGCTGCCGGCGTTCGCCACCGTGCTGCAGGTGGCGGCGGACCTGTCGCCGGTGGTTACCTACGAGGGATGGATGGCCTGGGGCGCCGAGATCGAGGCGCACCCCGACGTGATGTGGCCGCCGATCGAGCGCCGCTTTCGCCAGGGGCTGACCGTGAGCGACGAGAAGGATGCCGAAGCGCGTCGCCGTTTCGCCGAGCTGCGCGAGGCGGTGGTGACGGATATCGAGGAGCACGGCCTGATCGCGATGCCCGCCGTCGCGATGGCCGCGCCGGCGGTGGCGCCGCTGCTGACGGATCTCGAGACCTTCGCCGCGCGCAATCTGAAGGCGCTGCGCAACACGCGGCTGATCAATCTGCTCGGCCTCTGCGCCATCACGGTGCCGACCAACACGCCGATGTGCGGCATGATGATCGTCGGTCCGCCGGGTGCCGAGGCACAGATCCTGCGCGCGGCCCGAGCCGTCGAGCGCGCGCTGGTCGACTGACGCCCGACAGCGGCCGAAGGCCCCGGAACCCGCGGCGCCGGAAGCGCCTTCGGCGCTGCGGGTTCCGGGGCCTTCGGCCGCAGCGGGAGCACGGCGGCAGCGCCGCGCCCGGCGCGAGCTGTCCCGCAACGGCACAACTGCCGGTCGCCCGGCCGGACGCCGCGCCGTTGCGCGCGTCCCACGGGGCACGCTTCTCAACCGGTGCAATGGGTTGAGGCATGGTCTTCAGCCCCCGCTGCAGCTATGTTGGCGTCAGGGTGAGGGTGCGGTCATAGACACCCAGCCGTTGAGGACATTGCGATGCAGCTGCCGGCGCGCTTTGGCGACCTACCGGAGTATGCGTTTCCGCGCCTGCGCCGGCTGCTCGAGGGGATCGAGCCGGGCGGGCCAGAGACGCCCATGTCGATCGGCGAGCCGCAGCACGCCGTGCCCGACTTCGTGTCGCCGATCCTGGCCCGGCATGCGGCCGCCTTCTCCAAGTACCCGCCGAACGAGGGTATCCCGGAACTCCGCCAGGCCGCCGGCGACTGGCTGGCGCGCCGCTATGGCGCGGGGCCGGCCTACCACGATCCCGACACGCAGATCCTGGCGCTCAACGGCACGCGCGAGGGGCTGTTCAACGCCTGTCTCGCCCTCTGCCCCGAGGCCAAAGACAGCGCGCGCCCCGTCGTGCTGCTACCGAACCCGTTCTACCAGTGCTACGCCGTCGCGGCCCTCGCCGCCGGGGCCGAGCCCGTGTACGTGCCGGCGACCGCGGCGACGGGCCATCTGCCCGACTATGCCGCCCTGCCCGAGGCGATCCTGCGGCGCACGGCCATCGTCTACATCTGCGCGCCGGCCAACCCCCAGGGCGCGGTGGCGGACGCGGCCTACTGGCGGGCGCTGTTCGCGCTGGCCGAGCGCTACGATTTCCGCGTCTTCGCCGACGAGTGCTATTCCGAGATCTACGCCGAGGTACCGCCCACCGGCGCGGTCGAGGTGGCGAGCGCCGAGGGCGTGGACCCGGAACGTCTGGTCGCGTTCCATTCGCTGTCCAAGCGCTCGAACCTCGCCGGCCTGCGCTCGGGCTTCTGCGTGAGCGGGCCGCAGGCGCGGGCGGCGCTGTTCCAGCTCCGCTCGTACGCCGGTGCGCCGCTGCCGATCCCGGCCCAGCACGCGGCCGCCGCCGCCTGGGCGGACGAGGCGCACGTCGTCGCCAACCGCGCGCTTTATGCCGAAAAATTCCGGATCGCCGACCGGGTGCTGGGCAACCTGCCCGGCTACCGCTCGCCGCAGGCCGGGTTCTTCCTGTGGCTGGAGGTCGGCGACGGCGAGGCGGCGGCGCTGGCGCTGTGGCGCGAGGCGGGGGTCAAGGCGCTGCCCGGCGCCTACCTGTCGCGCCCCACCCCGCCCGAGCTGGTGGCCGCGGGCCTGCCCGACGATCCGGGCAGCGGATACCTGCGCCTGGCCCTGGTCGCCCCGGCGGCGGCGGTCGAGCGGGGGCTGGAGGCTGTCCGCGACGTGCTGGGTCGGGCGGCATGAGGTCGGGCGGCCAGGGGTCGGGCGGCCAGGGGTCGGGCAGGACAGGAATGACCCGATGAGGGCTGCGGCATGAGCGGGCCGGGACGCGGCGACGCGCGCACCGGGAAAGCCGGATCGATTGAGGGGTCGGCGCGGCGGCCGGCGGCGGAGGGTTTGCGATGACGGTGATGTGGAACGCGGGCGAAAACGGCACGCCCGAGGACATGCACCGCGGCATCGGCTTTGACGAGGCTGCCCCCGCCCGGCCGAGCGCGCTGCTCTATGCGCTGGCGATCCGGGCGGCGGGCGTCGCGGGGCTGGTGCTGGCGATCGCCCTCGCTCTGACGCTCGGCAGCTATGACGAAGGCGATGCGAGCCCGCTGTCCGCCAACGGCGAGCCGGTGGGCAATTGGCTTGGCACCGCAGGCGCGATGGTCGCCGATCCGCTGATGCACGGGCTGGGGCTTGCCGCCTGGGGTCTGGTCGCGCTGATCGGGGTTTGGGGCTGGCGCATGACGACGGCGCGGGGCGACGAGCGCATCTGGGGCCGGCTGTTGGTGATGCCCTTCGCGCTGGGCGCCGTGGCGATCTTTGCCGCGCTGCACGCACCGTGGGCCGGGTGGCCCATCCCCTCGGGCCTGGGCGGGATCCTGGGCAACCGGGGGGCGACGGCAGTGATCCACTCGCTGCCCGGCGACCCGCGAAACCTGCTGGCCGAGCTGACCGTCGGCACGGCGCTGACCGCGCTGCTGCTGGCTGCCGCGGCGCTGGGTGTCACGCTGGGCGAGGCGCGGGCAGCGGCGCGCTGGCTCTGGCGCTCGGCGATGGCGCTGCGGGGCCGGCGGGTGGCGGACGAGGCCGAGGACACGGGCCGCGCCCGTCGCCTGGGCCCCGCGCGGCCCACCGGCCGGGCTGCCCGAGCGGCCGATGCCGCGGCCGAGCGGATGGCCGGTCTGGGCCCGCAGCCGGCCGATGCCGCCACCGCCGCGGCCGAGGCAGGGCCGGCCACGCCCGCGCGGC
>JBCCMW010000091.1:0-12274 GCA_039026175.1 Pseudomonadota bacterium | reverse complement strand
TTTGCCAGTCTACGCTGACCTCATCCAGGGGGGTTGGCTCCTGGGGCGATGCGTTAAGGCGGCGCCCAGCCGCCAACGCACCAGGATCGCCAGATTGCGCGCGCCGCGGCGCAGCCAGCCCTCGCGCCGGTACCGCTCGGCCGAGGTGGTGGCCACGCTGGCCAGCGGCCGCAGCGCGCGGCGCCCGCCGGTTCGCACGATCGCACGGACCAGCGAGACATCCTCCATCAGTGGAATGGCGGCGTAGCCGCCGGCCGCGTCGTACAGTGTTCGCGGCAGCAGCAGACCCTGGTCACCATAGGGCAGCGCGAACAGGCGCGCGCGCAGGTTGGCCCAACCGGCCACCAGCCTTGCCGCAACGCTCTCGTCGTCGAAGCGCAGCGCGAAATAGCCCGCAGCGCCCGGCGCATCGCACAGATGGCGGGCCACGGCCTCGGCCCAGCCGGGGGCTAGCCGGGTGTCGGCGTGCACCACCAGCAGCCAGTCGCCCCGGGCAGCGGCACAGCCGGCGGCGAGCTGGCTGCCGCGGCCCCGTGGCGCCACGATCAGCCGCGCGCCCGCGGCGTCGGCCACCTCGGCCACCGCATCGCTGGAGCCACCGTCGGCGATCACCAGATCGCGCACCACGCCGGCCAGCACGCCATCGGCAAGATCGGCCAGCGTGGGACCGATCTGCGCCGCAGCCTGGTAGGTCGGCACGACGACGGAGACCGGCGCGCTCATGGCCGCGGTTCGGCGCCCTGGCCCGTGCGCTGGCCCGTGCGCTGGCCCGCGCTCTGGCCCGCGCTCTGGCCCGCGTGTTGGCCCGCGTGTTGGTCTTCGCCCTGGCCCACACCCTGGCCCGAGACCCGACCCGCGCGCTCGCCTGCATCCGGGTCGACGCGTTCGCCCACACCCTGGCCCGCGCTCTGGGCCGCGCTCTGGCCCGCGCCCTGTGCCGGCCCCAGCCGTGCGTGCAGCGCGGCCGCCGCCAGCCCGGACAGGGCGAACCCGGCAAACAGCGGCGTGACGGTGTCGTCGTAAAGCCGCGCGATCACGGTCCCAAGCGCCGCTGCGCCCAGCGTGCCGAAGGAGAGCGCCACCGACGTCGCGGTGCCTGCGATCCGGCCCAGCGGCTCGGTCGCCAGCGCGACGGCATTGGCAAAGACGATCGACACGGCGACGAACACCACCGCCAGCACGGCCACCGTGGCCCACAGCGGCGGCACCCCGTTCCAGGCCACCGCCGCCGCCACGCCCACGGCCGCGCCCAACGTCAGCGTCCAGGTGCCGAAGCCGATCAGCCGCCGCATGCCGAGCCGCATCACCAGGCGCCCGTTGATGAACGAGGCCGCCGCGAACGGGATCGCCAGCAGACCGAACACCAGCACGAAGTTGGCGCCCAGGTCGTAGAGCTCTTCGAAGATCTGCTGGGCCGAAGCGAGGTAAGCGGTGAAGCCTGCGAAGACCAGCGCGACGACCCCGATGGCGACGCGCGCCTGACCGTTGGCGAAGACGGTGCCATAGGCCTCGGTCAGCGGGCCGAGACGCAGCGGTCGCCGGTCGGCCGGGGCCAGCGTCTCGGGCATGGCGGCCAGGTACCAGACCGCTATCGCGCCGGCCATCAGACCATAGACCGCGAAGATGCCGCGCCAGCCGCCCACCATCTCGATGCCGAGGCCCAGCAGCGGGGCCAGCAGCGGGACCAGCATAAAGATCGTGTTAACCAGGCTGGAAGCGCGCGCCATGGGTCGCCCGGCGTAGAGATCACGGAGGATCGTGACGGCCATCACGCGCGGGCCGGCGGCGCCAAGCCCCTGGAGCGCCCGGCCGGCCAGCAGCGTGGTGGGATCGCTGGCCGTTCCAGCGATCAGCGTGCCGAGCGCGAACAGGACGAGCCCACCCAGCGCCACCGCACGTCGGCCGAAGGCATCGGCCAGCGGCCCGACGACGAGCTGCGCGACCGCGAGCCCTGCCAACACCGCCGTCACCACAAGCTGCCGGTCGTTGGGCGACGCAAAGCGCACGTCGGCGTCGATGGCGTCCAGCGCGGGCAGCACGGCGTCGATGGACATCGCCACCAGCGACGTCATCAGCGCCAGAAAGGCCAGCAGCGGTCCGGGCAGGCGCCCCTGGGCCCGATCCTGCGCCGAGGGCATCATCGCGCTCGGTTTCGCCTCCGGCGCACGCGCCGCGGCCACCGCCCCCTCGGCCGTGCCCGCCGCAAGGCCCGCTGTGGCGCCCCCCGATACGCCATCCGGCACGCCAGCCGATACACCAGCCGACACCCGCGTCGCCGCGCTGTGGGGCGCGCCGGCCGCCGGATCCGGGGTTGCCGTCGCGGCCGCGCCGGCCGCCGCATCCGGGGATACCGTCGCGGCCGCGCCGGCTGCCGGGCCCGCGGTCGAGCCGGGTGCCGACGCCTTTTCCGAGCCCTGATGCGGCCCCTGCATGCTGTCTCCCGCGCGGCGATCCGGGGGCGCCGGCCCCGGCCGGGTGCGCCCTGGGGTGCGGTCCTGTCGGCAACCGATGCCACGCGACCCTAGCACCGCTGCGGCTATGGCATATGTCCATCGGGCGAGCCACCGTGACACGGCAGCCATGCGCCCAGCCGACCGCACCCCGGCCTCGCCGCCCAAAAGCCGGCACCCGGACGTGGCCCCAGAAGCTGGTCCTTGGGATCTGCTCCTAGGGATCTGCTCCCGGGGATCGGCTCCCAGGGATCGGCTCCCGGGCACCCGCCCCGGATCGGCTCGCAAGCGCCCGATCCCGGGGGGCGGCGGCGAGGGTCGGCGCCAGGGATTGGCCCCCGGGGCCGGCACACGCATCCGGCGCCGGGACTTGGCGCGCCGGCGCGGGCCAGGTACCTGGACCGGGGCACAGACCGTAGCATCGGCCGGGCACGCCGGCCCCACGCCCGAGCCCGTCGAGCCGTTTCGGAGATCCGCCCATGAACGCCGACACCGCCACCCCATCGGACACGGCGCCATCCGAGGGAACGCCGCCGGACACCGCCCCGTCCACCATCGCACCGTCCACCATCGCGCCGGCCGCCGTGGGCGTCGGCAGCGGTGACATCGTGGTGGCGCCGCACCGGCGGGTGATCGCGATCCAGGGCAGCGCGGCGCGCGATGTGCTGCAGGACGTCGTCACCAACAACGTGCAGCGGCTGGGGCCGAAACAGGCGGTCTATGCCGCGCTGCTGACGCCCCAGGGCAAGTACCTGTTCGACTTCTTCCTGCTGGATCCACCGAGCGCGCCGGGGGTGGGGGCACTGATCGACGTCGCGGCGGACCGGGCCGAGGCGCTGTCCAAGCGATTGTCGATGTACTGCATCCGGCGCGACGCCAAGGTCACCGGGGATGCGGGGCTGGGCGTCGCGCTGGCCTTGGCCTCGGCGCCGCCGCCTGCGGTCGAGGGCCTGCTGGCCGTCGCGGACCCGCGCCATGCCGGGCTCGGCTATCGGCTCTATGCGCCGGACATCGGGGCGGCGCTGGCGGCCGCGGGCTGGGCGGCGTCTGACCCGGCCGCGGCGGCCGCGGCCTACGAGGCGCGGCGCATCGCGCTGGGCGTGCCCGAGACCGGAGCCGAGCTGGTGGTGGACGACAGCTACATCCTGGAGGCCGGGTTCGACCGGCTGAACGGCGTCGATTTCCGCAAGGGCTGTTACGTGGGCCAGGAAGTGACGGCCCGCATGCGCCACCGTACGGAGTTGCGCAAACGGCTGGTGCGCGTGGCGGTGGAGGGGGAGGCGCCGCCGGGCAGCGCGGTGCGCACCGCCGAGGGCAAGCCCGCGGGCACACTGTTCAGCGCGGCTGGCGGGTTGGGTCTGGCCCACCTGCGGCTGGAGCGCGCAACCGGCCCGCTGCAGGCCGAGGGCGCCACCCTGCGCATGCTGCCCGACGACCCCGAGGACGCAGAGCCAGGCTAAACGGCCGCCTGATCGGTCGCCGCGCAAGCTCCGGCACCTGCAGCGCGTTCACGTTCGGCGCCTCCGGCGCGGCTGCGTTTAGCGCCTCCGGCGTGGCTGCGTTGAGCGCCTCCGGCGCGGCTGCGTTTAGCGCCTCCGGCGCAGTGGGCTCCGGCGCCTCCGGCGTGAGGGGCTGCGGGGCCGGCAGCGCGGCGATTGCCGGGGCTAGCTCGTCTGCTCGGCGGCGAGGACGGCGGCGAGACCCTCGCGGTAGGTCGGGTAGGCCAGGGTCACGCCGAGGTCGCGCCGCAGCCGTGCGTTCGAGACGCGGCGGGACTCCGCATAGAAGCTGCGCGCCATCGGGGTCATCTCGGCCTTTTCCCAGTCGACCGCGGGCGGAGGCGGGCGACCCAGCAGGTGGGCGGCGTGCTCGATCACCGTTTCGGGCGGCGCGGGTTCGTCGTCGCACACGTTGTAGGCGCCGGGCAGGGGCCGCGCGATCGAAGCGGCAAGCACCGTGGCGATGTCCTGGACATGGATGCGGCTGAAGACCTGGCCCGGCTTGACGATCCGCCGCGCGGTGCCGGCGCGGATCTTGGCAAACGGGCCGCGGCCCGGCCCGTAAATGCCGGCGAGACGGAACACGTGCAGCGCCAGCCCCGCCCCGCCGGCCAGCGCGCGCCAGGCATCCTCGGCCACCACCCGGGCGCGGCCGCGGGGGCCGGCATCGCCGAGGGTGCTGTCCTCGTCCACCCAGGCGCCGCCGCGGTCGCCGTAGACGCCGGTGGTCGAGAGATAGCCGACCCAGGCAAGGTGCGACGCCGCTGCCGCAAGGTCGGTGCGGAACGCCGCCAGCACCGGATCGCCCCCCGGCACCAGGCCCGCGACCGGGGCGGCCGAGGTCAGCACGTGCGTCGCCTCGGCGATGGCAGCGCGCACGGCGGGGGGCGCCGAGACGCCGTCCCAGATCAGCGGCTCTACGCCTTGGGCGACCAGCGCGCCGGCGCGCTCGGCGCTCCGGGTGGTGCCGACGACGCGCCAGCCCGCCGGCAGCAGCCGCGCCGCCAGTGCCGCCGCGCTGTAGCCGTGGCCGAAGGTCAGCAGGGTGCCGGGCTCGGCGGGGAAAGGATTGGTCATCGCGGTCTCATCGCATCAGCCGGCACGGCGCGCCAGGGCCCACTCCTCGCGCACCCAGGGGTCCGGATCGTCGTCGCCCCAACCCACAGCGATGCCCGCGCGACTGTCCGGGGCCTCGGCGCCGGTATACCCATCCAGGGCCTCGGCGTCGCTGCCGGCGCCGTCGCTTGGGCGCCGATCCAGAGCCCCGACGCGGGTGCCGGTGCTTGGGCGCCGATCCGGGGCCTCGGCGCCGGTGCCGGCGCCAATACCTTTGCCGGCGCGCCGATCTAGGGCCTCGTCGTCGGTGCCGGCGCATGGGCGCCGATCCAGCGCCTCGGGACCCAGCAGCCGGCCCAGCGCCCAGGCGGCGTGGCCGCGCACCAGCGGCTCGGCGTCCGCCGCCAGCCGCCAGGCGGCCGGTACCAGGGCCGGATCGGCGCTGTTGCCGATGGCCACTGCGACGTTGCGCAGAAAGCGCGCGCGACCGGTGCGCTTGATCGGACTGCCGGCAAAAAGCGCCCGGAAACCCGCATCGTCGAGCCGCGACAGGGCGTCGAGCGACGGGGCGGCGCGTGCCGGCTGGGCTGCATAGGCGGCGTTGGCAGCCACGGCGAAGCGGTTCCACGGACAGACGGCCAGACAGTCGTCGCAGCCGTAGATCCGGTTGCCGATCAGCGGGCGCAGGGGCCGCGGTATCGGACCCTTCAGCTCGATGGTCAGGTACGAGATGCAGCGCCGGGCATCCAGCCGATAGGGCGCCGGAAACGCATCCGTCGGACAGACGTCCAGGCAGCGGCGGCAGCTGCCGCAATGGTCCTGGGCAGGCTCGTCCGGCGCCAGCGGCAGCGTGGTGAAGATCGCACCTAGAAAGAACCAGGACCCGCCGCGCCGTGCGACCAGATTGGTGTGCTTGCCCTGCCAGCCGAGCCCCGCCGCAGCGGCCAGCGGTTTCTCCATCACCGGGGCGGTGTCGACGAACACCTTGATCTCGGTCCCGGGCGCGCGGTCGATCAGCCAGCGGCCGAGACGCTTGAGCCGCCGTTTCACCACATCGTGGTAGTCGCGCCCCTGGGCATAGACGCTGATCGCGGCGCGGTCGCGCTGGTCCAGCACGGCCAGGGGGTCGTGCGCCGGGGTGTAGGGCTCGGCCAGCATCACGACGGCGCGCACGGCCGGCCACAGCGTGCGCGGGTCGGCGCGCCAGTCCAGCCGGTCGGCCATCCACGCCATGTCGCCGTGCTGCCCGTCGGCCACCCAGGCACGGAGGCGTCGGCCCGCCGCCACCGCGCCGGCCGGATCGGCCACGCGGCAGTCGGCGAAGCCCAGCGCCTGCGCCTCGGCCCCCAGGGCGAGACGCAGATCGGCGAGGGGGTCTCGGGCCGCACTGTCCATGGCCTGCGATGTAGCGCGCACGGGGCTGAGGCTTAACGGGGCTGAGGCTTAACGGGGCTGAGGCTTAGCTGTCGAAGATCGAGGGCGGGTCGGCGGGTTCGGTGCAGAGCGCGGTCAGCGGGCCGTAAAACGCCTCGGCCCGCCCGTCCTCCTGGTGATCGGCGTCGGTGAACAGGGCGACGACCTCGACCGGGGCCCGGGGCGGGCTGCCGAACGCGGCCTCGTAGTCGGCGGCAAGGTCCCGCCGCTCGGTCACCCAAACGCCGGGCTGCGGCGGGCCGGATCGGACGACGACGGTGCGCAGGATGCCGGGGAAATAGGGGCTGTCGACCACGGCGCCCACGGGGTTGGTCTCGCTGGCCCAGGCGTAGCGCAGGGTCGGCACCTCGTCGGGGTTCAGCAGGCTGCCGGGGTCACCGAAGGCCAGGATGATCGAGGCGGGCGTGTCCTCGGCCTGGCGGCTGGACAGATCGGCCGGCAGGGCCATCGCGTCGACACGCCAGCGCCATTCGACCACCGGACAGCGCTCGACGTCGATCTCGGTCTTGGTCACCAGGGCGGCGGAGGCGCCGGTCGCCTGGGCCGCGATCACCACTTCGCCATCCTCGGCTGTGAGGGCGAAGGGGGCGTCGCGCCACACCGTCACGCGGCGCCATTCGGTCTCGAGCGCCGAGGCAGGGGCGAAGATCGGTTCAGGAAACAATCCCTCGGCCGATGCCACCACGGACGCGGTCGGCGGCTCCTGCGTACAGGCGGCCAGCGTGGCGAGGGCCAGCAAGGGGACCAGCACGGGGGCCGGCATTGGGACCGGCATTGGGACCGGCATTGGGGTGCGGGGCAGCGCCCGGCACCGGGCGGCGGTGATCATCGGCTTCTCCGTGTCATCGTAGCGGTACGCACGGACGCGACGGCCCCGACGCCGAACGGCGCGGCGGTGGGGCTAGAAGTCAAGCTCGGCATAGTGCGCCGGCGGCGGCGGGAAGCCCGGCAGATGGTCGGCCAGCAGCGCCCGGAACGAGGGGCGCGATTTCATCACCGCGTACCACTGGCTGACCGTCGGATAGCTCTCCCACGGCACGTCGTTGACATAGTCCAAACAGCTCAGATGCGCTGCCGCCGTGATATCCGCCAGGCTGATCCGGTTGCCCGCCAGATAGTTATGCTGCTCCAATAGGAAGCTCATATAGTCGAGGTGCACGCGGATGTTGTGGGTCCCGGCCTTGAGACACGCGCCGTCCGGGTAGCCCAGCTTGGCCAGTCGCTTGGTCACCCGCTCGAACAACAGATTGTCGGTCACCTCGCGCGCGAACTTGTCGTCGAACCAGCCGACCAGGCGCATCACCTCGGCGCGCCGGAACGCATCGCTCGGGATCAGCTCGGGCTCGGTCATCGTGGCTTCCAGAAAATCGCAGATCGCCGCGCTCTCGGCGAACACGTGGCCGGCCTTCGTGACCAGGACCGGCACCTTGCCGGCCGGGTTCATGCGCAAAAAGTCGAGCCGCTTCTCCCAGGGCCGCTCCTCGACCAGCTCGACCTGCTGGCGCTTTTCGGACAGCACGACGCGCACCTTGCGACAGTAGGGCGAGAGCGGCAGATGGTAGAGACGATACATGCGGTTCCTCGCCGGGCGCCGCGCCCGCCGCGCCGCTTCGAATGCGTTGCCACAGGTGCCAAGCCGGGGCCACAGGCGCAAGCCGCGCGGCGGGCGACAAGCGCCACCGGGTCCGCGCGGCGGGCGACAAGCGCCACCGAGGCCGCGCGGCGGGCGACAAGCGCCGCAGGGGCCGCGTTCAGGTCATCACAGCGGCGGGGTTCGGGCCTTCGCGCAACAGCGCGGCGATCCGGGTCAGCGCGTCCGCCAGCGCCTCGCGCCCCAGCCGGGGTCCGAGGGCGACGCGCACGAAATCGGCCGATCGCCCGACGATCCACGAGTGCGAGGGCGCCAGCAGCACGCCGCGCCCCGCCGCCGCGGCCACCAGCTCGGCCGACGACCAGCCTGGCGGCATGGGCAGATACGCAAAGCTGGCCGCAGGGTGGGTGCGCGCACCGAACGGGCCCAAAAGACGCGCGGCGATCTTGGCGCGCACCGCGGTCTCGGCCGCCACGCGCTGGCGGATCGTCTCGGCATCGCCGGCCTCGACCAGCTCGGACGCCAGGGCTTTGACCAGCCACGGCGTCTGGTGCGCAAAGGCCTGATAGGCGCGCAGCGTTGCCGTGGTGCGCCCCGGCGGGCACAGCACGAAACCCGCGCGCAGACCCGCTGCCACGCACTTCGACAGGCTGGTGACGTACCAGCAGAGATCCGGCAGCAGCGACGCGAAGGTCGGCGGCGGCGTGTCCATCAGCTGGCCGTAGACGTCGTCCTCGATCATCGGCACCCCGGCGCAGGTCAGCACCTCGGCCACGGCGCGCCGCCGCTCGAGCCCCATAACCGCCAGCGTGGGATTGTTCAGCGTCGCCGTCAGCTTGACCGCATCGGGGCGGAAGCGGGCACAGGCGGCGGACAGCGCGTCGGGCAGGATGCCCTGTTCGTCGCACGTCACCGCCTCGAGACGGATGCCGAGTGCCGTGATCCCGTCGCGTGTGCCGGGGTGCATGGTGTCGCTGGTCAGGACCACGCCGGTTCCGCCGCGGCAGACCACGCCCATCGCCGCGATCACGCCCGCCTGGGCACCCGAGGTCACCAGCAGCCGGTCCGCGACGGCCGGCACGTGCTGACGCCGCAGCCAGCCCGCCAGCACGCCCAGAAAATGCGGCGTGTCCTCGCGGCGGTGATAGTCGGTCAGCGGCGGCGCGGTCCCGTGGGCGGTGAGGATACGCTGCAGCGCCGCCCCGATCATGGCGTCTTGACCCACGTTCATGGCCTGGTTGCCGCGCAGGTCGATCAGGTTGGACGCCACCGGCGCGTCGGCACTGGAGTCCTTGAGCCCCGCCACCGGGCCCAGCAGCGCATCCATCGCAAAGCGCGGCGCGCCGGCGCTGTCGGCCCTGACGAAGGTGCCGCGACCCACCGTCGCCTCCAACGCCCCACGCTCGACGCCCAGCTTGTAGGCACGCGCCACGGCACCGGGCGAAATGCCCAGATCGAAGGCCAGCGTGCGCACCGGCGGCAGCTTGGTCCCGTCGGCGATTTTCCCCTGCGCGATGGCAGCACACAGCTGATCGGCCAGCGCGCGATAGTGCGGCCGAGCGGCGGTATCGAGCTCAATCGGCAATTTTGTATCTGTCACAATATAAATGTATCCAGCTTTTCCGCCAATATGTACTCACTATCGCACGCAATCCTGCGTCATTTGCCATTGTATCAGATACAATAGGGGGCCACAATGGATCACCAGATCGCACAAACCATGCTGGCCAAGTCGGCCGCGACCTTTCCGCCGCGCCTGCCGATGCGCGACCGCATCCACGCGCTGCTCACGCTGCTTGCCGCCTGGCAGTCGCGGATGCGCTCGCGTCGCCGGCTGGCCGAGATGGACGCGCACCTGCTGCGCGACATCGGGCTGAGCGATGAGCAGGTGCGCAACGAGCTGGAGAAACCGTTCTGGCGCTGCTGAACCCAAGGCGGGCTGCAGCCTAGGACGTGGCCGCGAAACAGGCATCGTCGCCGCGCGCGGCGATGGTGCGGGCGCCGGCGGCGATGCGGCCGGCGCGCTTGCGCAGACCCGAAGACAGCGCGCGCGGGTCGCGGGTCTTGGGCGAGGGCAGCAGCGCCATCAGCCGCGCGGCCTGCCGCTCGGACAGCCCGGCTGCGGGCAGGTTGTAGTAGTGCCGCGCCGCGGCCTCGACGCCGAACACGCCCTCCCCGAACTCGGCGACATTCAGATAGACCTCCAGGATGCGGCGCTTGCCCCAGAACCACTCCATCAGCGCGGCGAACGGGATCTCCATGCCTTTGCGCACCATCGTGCGGCCGTGCCACAGGAACACGTTCTTGGCGGTCTGCTGGGTGATGGTCGAGGCGCCGCGCAGACGCCCGGTCTGGGCGTAGTCGTCCAGCGCGTCGCGCACCGCGGCCCAGTCGACACCGCCGTGGCTGCAGAACCGGGCATCCTCGGCCGCCACCGCGGCGCGGGCGACGCCAACGCCCAAATCCTCGAGCGGGAGCGGCCGGTGGTCGACGACGCCGAGGCGCATGCGCTCGCTCAGCAGGTAATAGCCGCCCGGCGGGTCAACCCAGCGGGTCAGACCGACCAGCACCACCGCCAGCACGACCGCCACGGCCGCAAGCCGCAGACCCCAGCGAGCGAGACGCAGCAGCAGCCAGCCGACAGCCCGCACGGCGCGCGACAGCAGCGAGCGCCGGGGCGGGGTTCGCGCGGCGGCGCCGCCGCGACGGCCCTTGGCCGATGCGCCCTTGGCCGACGCGCCTTTAATCTGGCGCCGTCGGACCCTGCCGGGCGCTGCGCCGGCCGCGGCCGATGCCGGCGCTGCCCTTCGTGCCATCGCGTGCCCCGCCGCCGTCCGTCCGCCTGCCCATATCCGACGGGGTTGCGCCACCGCCGACCCGCCCGATCCAGAGCATAGCGCGCGCCCGGCCAAGGGGCAGAGCGCGCCGTCTCACAAAGGCACGGATGACGCCGACAGACGCGCCGACGCGGACGTTCAGGCCCGCGACAGCGCGTTCGCCGGAGCGGCATCCAGCGGCGCGGCCAGGCGGGCAACCATCTCGACCGGCGTGACCTGCCAAAAGCGACCCAGCACATCGGGCCAGTCGCGCAGCATCGCCGCCGCCTTGACCGACGCGGTTTCGGCGGCATGCGCCTCGACCATCGCCCGCAAGACAGCTTCCCAGTGGCCGCTTGCGATCCGGTTGACGACGAGCGTCTCGGGGTTCAGCCGGCGCATGAAGTCGCCGGCCTCGTCCAGCACGAAGGCCATGCCGCCGGTCATGCCGGCGCCGAAATTGTCGCCCACCGCGCCCAGGATCGCGGCGCGCCCGCCGGTCATGTACTCGCACCCGTTCGAGCCGCAGCCCTCGACCACCACCTGGGCGCCCGAGTTGCGGACGCAGAACCGCTCGCCCGCCCGGCCCGCGGCATAGAGCTTGCCGCCCGTCGCGCCGTACAGGACCGTGTTGCCGATGATCGTGTTGTCCGCGGCCACCAGGGTCGAGGCGCGCGCCGGGCGCACGGTGATCACGCCGCCGGACAGGCCCTTGCCGACATAGTCGTTGGCGTCGCCGAACACCTCGAGCTTGAGCCCGGGCGCCGCGAACGCGCCCAGCGACTGCCCGGCCGACCCGGTGAGCCGGACGGTCAGGTGCCCCTCCTGCAGCTGGTTGCGCTGCCCGAAGGTGCGGACGATCTGGCTGGAGACCCGCGTGCCGATGGTGCGCAGCGTGTTCTGCACGGCGTAGTCCAGCTGCATCTTCTCGCCGTGGTGGAAGAACGGCTCGGCGTCCTGGATGATCTGGGCGTCCAGCGTGTCGGGCACGTCGGTGCGGCTGCCGACGGGGGCGAACTGCACGGGCTCGCCCTCGTCCACCCGCACCAGCATCGGGTTGAAGTCCAGATCGTCCAGGTGCGAGGCGCCGCGGCTGACCTGGTTCAACAGGTCAGCGCGCCCGATCAGTTGGTCAAACGAGCGGACGCCGATCCGGGCCATGATCTCGCGCACCTCCTGGGCCATCAGGGTGAACAGGTTCACCACCTTGTCGGCCGTCCCGGTAAAGCGGGCGCGCAGGTCCTCGTCCTGGGTGCAGACGCCCACGGGGCAGGTGTTGGACTGGCACTGGCGGACCATGATGCAGCCCATCGCGATCAGCGCCGCGGTGCCGACGCCGTACTCCTCGGCGCCCAACAGCGCAGCGATGACGATGTCGCGCCCGGTGCGCAGGCCCCCGTCGGTGCGCAGCCGCACCCGGCCGCGCAG
>JBCCMW010000090.1:0-12294 GCA_039026175.1 Pseudomonadota bacterium | reverse complement strand
GTGGCCAATGCGCCCCACCGCAGAAGAGCGGCCAATGCGCCCCACCGCAGAAGAGCGGCCAATGCGCCCCACCGCAGAAGAGCGGCCGATGCGCCCCGCCTCAGAAGAGCGGCCGATGCGCCCCACCGCAGGAGAGCGGCCGATGCGCCCCACCGCAGGAGGGCGGCCGATGCGCCCCGCCGCATGGCCGGTTCAGATCACCGTCCTCGCCGTCCTGGCGGCGGCCGCCTGGGGCGGATGGTCCCAGCGCGACCGGCTGGCGAGCCTGCTGGACCTGCCCGCGGCCCCGGCGGCGGCCAGCCAGGCGCCGGGGCCCGCGGCGGCCCGGCGGCCCGTGGGGGTGCCCGTTGGCGTGCCCGTTGGCGTGCCCGTCATCACCGCGCCGGTCGGGCGGATGGACGACGATCTGCTGCTGCGCGTCGTCGGCACCGGCAGGGCGCGGCGTGCCGTCACCCTGCGCGCCGAGGCCGACGGCCGCATCGTCGCCATGACGCTGGGCGCCGACCGGCCGGTACAGGCGGGCGCGCTGGTGATGCAGCTCGACGACACCGACGCGCGGTTGGCCGTCACCCTGGCCGAGACGCGGCTGGCCGACGCCGAGCGCGCGCAGGGCCGGCTCGAGACGCTGCGCGCGTCTGGGGCCGCCGCCGTCGCCCGGCTGGACGAAGCCGAAACCGTCGCGGCCATCGCCCGGCTCGAGCTGGCCCGCGCCCGCGCGGCCCTGGCCGACCGCCGGCTCGCCGCGCCCTTCGACGGCGTGGCCGGTCTGCCACTGGCCGAGGTGGGCGACTATGTCTCGGAGGGCGAGGCCATCGCCAGCTTCGACGATCGCAGCGTGATCGACGTCGAGCTGCAACTGCCCGAGACGGCGCTGCCGCGCCTGGCGCCCGACAGCGCGGTGCTGGCCATGACCCCCGCCGCGCCGGGGACCCGGTTCGAGGGACGGGTGGCAGCGGTCGACAGCCGGATCGACCCGGGCGACCGCACCGCCCTGGTGCGCGTGGCGATCGACAATGCCGAGGACCGGCTCCGCCCCGGCGCCTCGTTCACGGTGACCCTGGCGCTGCCCGGCGGCAGCTTCCCCGCGGTGCCCGAACTGGCGCTGCAGTTCTCGCGCGCAGGGCTGTACGTGTGGCGTATCGCCGACGATGCCGCCGAGCGCGTGCCGGTTACCTTGGTGCGGCGGCGCGACGGCGCGGTGCTGGTCGAGGGCCCGCTGGCCGAGGGCGACTGGGTGGTGGTCGAGGGCACGCAGCGACTGGCGCCCGGCAAGCGCGTGCGCGTGGTCGGCAGCAACCCGGCCGGCGCCGAGTAGAGCGCCCGTGGCCCGTCGCCCATGATCGACCTCGCCCCCCGGCGCGATCTCGACGCCCCGGCCGACCCCGCGCCCCAGCGCGACCTGGCCGACGGCGGCGGCATCGCCGGGCTCGCCGTCCGCCGCCCCTGGCTGGCAGCGGTCGTCAATCTGTTGATCGTGATCGCCGGGATCGCGGCCCTGTTGGGCATCGAGGTGCGCGAGCTGCCCGACATCGACCGGCCTGTCGTCTCGGTCCGTGCGCTCTACCCCGGCGCCTCGCCCACCACGGTGGATGCCGAGGTGACGTCGGCGGTCGAGGCCGCGGTGGCCCGCGTCGCCGGCGTCCGGTCGGTCACCTCGTCGTCCGAGGAGGGCAACTTCCGCCTGCGCGCCGTTTTCGACCCCGGCAGCGACCTGGCCGTGGCGGCCAACGACGTGCGCGAAGCGGTGTCGCGCGTGGTGCCGCGCCTGCCGGACGGGGTCAAGGATCTCTACGTCGTCAAGTCCGACCGCGACGCCAGTGCGGTGATCCAGATCGCGGTGGCGGCCGCGACCCTGCCCATCGACGCGCTGACCCGGCGGATCGAGGACGAGATCGTGCCCGCCTTCACCGCCATCGACGGCGTGTCCGAGGTCACGCTGTTCGGCGGGCGCGAGGGCGTGCTCCGCGTCGCGGTCGATCCCGAGCGGCTGGCCGCCTTCGGTCTGTCGATCGGCGAGGTGGCGGATGCGCTGTCGGCCGCACAGTTCGACGTGCCCGTCGGGTCGTTCGCCGCCGGCCAGCAGGAGGTGCTGGTCCGCGCCGACGCCACGGTGGCCGACCCCGCGCGGATCGAAGCGCTGCAGCTGCGCGATCACGTCCGCCTGGGCGACGTCGCCGACGCCTATCGCAGCCTGGAGACGGCCGAGAGCGTGGCCCGCGTCGACGGCCGCACGGTCGTGCAGCTCGGTATCGTGCGCCAGGCGACCTCGAACACCGTGCGGATCAGCCAGGACGTCGGCCGCACCATCGCGGCGCTGCAGACGCGGTTCCCCGCCCTGACCTTTACCGTGACGTCGGACGATGCGGTGTTCATCAACGGGGCGATCGGCGAGGTGACGGCCACCCTGGTCGCGGCGCTCGCCATCGTGGTGGGCGTGATCTGGCTGTTCCTGGGCCGGCTGGGCGCCACGCTGGTGCCGGCGGCGGCGATCCCGGTCGCGCTGATCGGCGCGCTGGCCGGGATCTGGGCGATGGGCTTCACCATCAACCTGGTCACCCTGCTGGCGCTGGTGCTGGCCACCGGGCTGGTCGTCGACGATGCCATCGTGGTCACCGAGAACGTGCAGCGCCATCGTGCGATGGGCCTGGGCCCGCGCGCGGCTGCGGTGGTGGGCACGCGCGAGGTGTTCTTCGCCGTCATCGCGACGACGCTGACGCTGATCGCGGTGTTCGTGCCGATCAGCTTTCTGCCGTCCTCGGCCGGGCGTTTGTTTGCCGAGTTCGGGTTCGTGCTGGCGATCACCGTGGCGCTGTCGTCGTTCACCGCGCTGACGCTCTGCCCGATGATCGCGGCACGGCTGCCCTCGCTCGGCACGGCGCGGGGGCTGGCGGGTCCGGTCGGCGCCTGGCTGGGCCGCCTCTACCGTGCGCTGCTGTGGCCGGTGCTGCGGCTGCCGCTGGTGGCGCTGGCGCTGTTTGCCGCCCTCGCCGGCGGGGCCGCCGCGCTGTACCCGACGCTGGGCGAGGAATTGGTCCCGCCCGAGGATCGCGGCCGCGTGCTGGTGCGCCTGCAGGGGCCCGACGGGACGGGTCTCGACTATACCGACCGCCAGGTCGAGGCGGTCGAGGCGCTGTTCGCCCGCTGGCAGGACGCCGGCACCGTCGAGAGCCTCTACGCCATCACCGGTCGCTTCGACCCCAACCGCGGCGAGATCGGTGCGCGTCTGGTGCCGTGGGAGGACCGCACGACCCCCCAGGCCCAGATCGAGGCGCTGCTGCGCCCTGCGCTGGGCGATCTGGCCGGCGCCCGGGCGCGTGTGGTCCGGCGCAACTCGTTGGGGCTGAACGGCAGCTCGGGCGACGGGCTCAGCATCGCGCTGGTCGGTCCGACCTATCCCGCCATCGCCGCCGCGGCCGACCGGTTCGCCGAGACGATGGCCACGCTGCCGGGCCTGTCGGGCATCCGCGTGCAGTACCAGGCGACGCAGCCGCAGCTCTCGATCGACATCGACCGCGAGCGGGCGGCCGACCTGGGCGTGGCTATGGACGCGCTGTCCACCACCCTGCGCGCCCTGATCGACGAGGACGAGGTGACCGAGCTGACCGTCGGCGATCGCGCCGTGCCGGTGCTGCTGCAGTCGGCCGCCGGGGCGGTACACGACCCGATGGATCTGCTGAACCTCAACGTCCGGGCCGAGAGCGGCGCGCTGGTGCCGCTGATCCAGTTGGTCACCTTCTCCGAGGCGGGCGTCGCGGCCGAGCTGGACCGTCACGGCCAGCGCCGCGCCATCGAGATCGATGCCAACCTGGACCCCTCGGTCTCGATGGCCGAGGCGGTGGCCGCGGTGCGCAGCGCCGCAGCCCGGGAGCTGCCGCCCAACATCGGGCTGATGTTTCTGGGTGCCGCTGCGGCGCTGGACGAGACCTCGGACGCCGTGACCGCGACCTATGTCATCGCGCTGGTCGTCGTGTTCCTGGTGCTGGTCGCCCAGTTCGAGAGCCTGACCAGCGCCGCCGTCGTGCTGCTGACCGTGCCCTTCGGCATCGCCGCTGCCATCGCGGCGCTTTGGCTGACGGACACGACGATCAACATCTTCAGCCAGATCGGCGTGCTGATGCTGATCGGCATCATGGCCAAGAACGGCATCCTGCTGGTCGAGTTCGCCGACCAGCGCCGCGATGCCGGCGCCAGCGTGTGGGAGGCCGCACGCGACGCCGCCTCGACCCGCCTGCGGGCCATCGCGATGACGCTGGTGTCCACCGTGCTGGCCGGCCTGCCGCTGATCCTGGGCGAGGGGCCGGGCGCCGAGGCGCGCGCCGCCATCGGCTGGGTCGTGTTCGGCGGCCTGGGCCTGGCGGCGCTGTTCACGCTGTTCCTGACGCCAGCGCTCTATGTGCTGTTGGCCGGCCTGGCGCGGCCGCGGGCTGCGGCCGGCGACGCGCTGGCCCGCGAACTGGCCGCGGCCAAGCTGCCGATCCTGCGTCTGACGCCCGACCCCGACCCCGACCGCTAGCCACAAGCCCAGCCACGAGCCCAGCCAAGAGCCCAGCCATGCGCCTCACCGTCGACGGCACCACGCACCAGGTGGACGCCGAGCCCGAGATGCCGCTCCTTTGGGTCCTGCGCGACGAGCTGGGCTATACGGGCCCCAAGTACGGCTGCGGCGCCGGGCTCTGCGGCGCGTGCACGGTGCACGTGGGCGAGGCTGCGGTGCGAAGCTGCCAGCTGCCCCTCGCCGCCGTCGACGCGCCGGTGACCACGATCCACGGCGTGGTCGATGCCCACGGCCGGGTCGCCGCCGCCGTGCTGGACGCGTGGATCGCCCACCAGGTTGCGCAGTGCGGCTACTGCCAGCCGGGCCAGATCATGCAGGCCGTCGACCTGCTGGCCCAGGACCCCGCGCCCGGCGACGAGGCGATCCGCGCGGCGATGTGGGGCAATCTCTGCCGCTGCGCGACCTATCCGCGGGTTCTGGCCGCGATCCGCACCGCCGCCGCCAGCCTGGCGGGCGACGGCCCGGCACGGGGCTGAGCGGGATGGCCGAGATGCGCGCCCGCACCGCCGGCAGCTCTGGCACCGGCACCGGCACCGGCCCCCGCCTGGTCACCCGCCGCCGCCTGCTGGCCGTGTCGGCCGCCGTCGCGGGTGGCGTCGCGTTCGGCGCCTGGCGGCTGGCCCAGCCGCATGACAACCCGCTGCTCGACGGGCTGGCCGACAGGGCCGCCGCGCCGACGCCCTTTGTGCGGATCGACGCCGCCGGCGTGACGCTGATCACCCCGCGCGCGGACGTCGGCCAGGGGATCCAGTCGCTGCAGGCCCACCTGATCGCCGAGGAGCTGGACGTCGATCCCCACGCCGTGGCGTTGGAGCCCGGCCCGGTTGCGCCCGCCTACTACAACGCCGCGCTGATGGCCGAGGGCGTGCCCTTTGCCGCCTGGGACCGCGGCGTCGTCGCCACAACCGCCCGGACCGCCGCCGCCGCCATGGCGCATGTGCTGGGCATCCACGCGACGGGGGGCTCGACCTCGACCCCCGACCTGTTCGACCGCCTGCGCCTCGCCGGCGCTGTGGCGCGCGAGACGCTGAAGGCCGCCGCCGCCCACGTGCACGGTGTCGCGCGCGCCGATCTGACCACGGCGGCCGGCGCGGTGGTGCTGCCCGACGGCACCCGCGTGGCCTACAGCGCGCTCGCCGCCCAGGCCTCGACGCTGGACCCGGTCACCGACGTTGCACTGCGCCCGGCCAGCGCCTGGCGCCACTTGGGCCGACCGATGGCGCGCACCGACATGGCCGCCAAGTGCACGGGGCGCCTGGCCTATGGCGCCGATCTGCGGCCGGTGGGTCCGGCGGGCGGCACCCTGTTCGCTACCGTCCGGCTGAACCCTGCGTTCGACGCGCCGATGCGGCACCACGACGCTACAGCCGCGCGGGCGATGCGCGGCGTGCACGCCGTCGTGCCCTTCGAGGACGGGATCGGCGTGGTGGCCGACAACACCTGGCGCGCCATGCAGGCGGCCGAGGCGGTCCAGATCGCGTGGGACCCACCCGCCTATCCGCCCACGACCGAGGCACTGTGGGCGCACCTGGACGCTGCCCACACCCCGGACCGGCGCGACAGCCGCCTGCGCGACGACGGCGACGTCGACGCGGCACTGGCAGGGACAGTGCTGGAGGCCGAGTATCGCGTCCCCCTTGCCGCCCACGCGCCGCTGGAACCGGTCAATGCCACGGTGCTGATCACGCCCGAACGCGTCGAGGTTTGGACGGCGACGCAGGTGCCTGGCTTTGCGCGCGATGCCGTCGCCGCCGCGCTGGGCCGCGATGGGGACACGGTGGTGCTGCATGCGCTGCCTGCCGGCGGCAGCTTCGGGCGCAGGCTCGAGGTGCGCGAGGTCGTGCTTGCCGCGCGCCTCGCCGCCGCCGTGCCCGGCCGCCCGGTACAGAGCACCTGGACCCGCGCGCACGAGATGAGCCGCGCGTACCCCCGCCCGCCACAGATCGGACGGCTCAAGGGCGCGGTGCGGGACGGCCGGGTGCACGCGCTGGCGCTGGACAGTATCGCCCCCTCGATGGTCGAGAGCTGGGCCGCGCGGCTCTGGTCGGCGCCGCCGGGCCCCGACGCATGGATCACCATCGGCGGCCACGACCAGCCCTATGCCCTGCCGCACTACCGCGTGACCGGCTACCGCGCGCCCGCCAGCCTGCCGGTCGCCTCGTGGCGCGCACCGGGGGCCACGGCCAACGCGTTCTGCCACGAAGGGTTCCTGGACGAGCTGATCCACGCCGCCGGCGCCGACCCGGTGGCCGAGCGGTTGCGGCTGCTGCACCACGCCCCGTCGCGCGCGGTGCTCCAGGCCGTGGCCGAGATGGCCGGCTGGCAGGGTCCGCACCTGCCCGCGGGCGCCGACGGTCCGCGCGGCCGGGGCGTCGCCTTCTGCCTGTCCCACGGCGTGCCCGCCGCCGTGCTGGTCGAGGTAACGGCGACCGACCGCGGCATCCGCCTGGACCGCGCCTGGGCCACCGCCGACATCGGCCGCGTGCTCGACCCCGTGAACGCCGAGGCGCAGCTCAGCGGCGCGGTGCTGTTCGGTCTGGGTCACGCCATCGACGGCGCGCTGACCCTGGCCGACGGCCACGTGCAGCAGCGCAATTTCGACAGCCACGCTGGCCTGCGCATCGATCAGGTCCCGACGGTCGAGGTGCGGCTGTTGGAGACGGGCGCGCGGCTGCGCGGTTTGGGCGAGCCCGGCACGCCGCCCGCCGCGCCCGCGCTCGCCGCCGCGGTCTTCGCTGCCACCGGCACGCGCCTGCGCGCCATGCCCTTCGCCGACACGGTGGATTTCGCCTGAACCTCCCCCGGAACGGCGCACACCGCCCAACCAGCAGCCGCTCCCTCCGGGCGCCGCGGGTGGCGGGCCGGGTCAAGGATCGCCGCCCGGCGACGGGCGACGCCCGCTTGTCCTTGACGCGGCCCGCCACCCGCAGAACGCTGGTCGAGAAGCCCCCAGGGGCTTCTCTCAGCCAACTTCCCCTTGGCGGCCGCCCAGATGCCGCCCCCGCGCACCCCCGCAACGAGCATCGCGGCGACCAGCCGCGATTCCGCTGGGTCGGAGCCGCTTAGACGTCCAGGTTGGCGACGCTGAGGGCGTTTTCCTGGATAAAGGCGCGGCGGGGTTCGACGACGTCCCCCATCAGCTTGGCAAACAGCTCGTCGGCCTCGGCCATCTGCTCGACGTGCACGCGCAGCAGCGTGCGAGCCTCAGGGTCCAGCGTGGTCTCCCACAGCTGGTCCGGGTTCATTTCGCCGAGGCCCTTGTAGCGCTGCACACTGACGCCGCGCTCGCCCTCGGCCAGTACGATGTCCAACAGCTCCGAGGGTGCGCGGACCGCCACCGTGCGTTCTTTGCGCACCAGCTCGGCCGGCCCGCCATAGGTCTCGGCCAGCGCCTCGGCCATCTCGGCCAGACGCCGCGCCTCGGCGGCGCGCAGCGCAAAGGCGTCGATGACGCGCACCTCGGACACACCGCGCAGCGTGCGCTCCAGCCGGATGCCGCCATCCTCGGTGGGCTCAGCGCTCCAGCCGCGGGCGATCTCGGGCGACACCGCGTCGAGCCTGGCTGCCACGGCATCGGCCTGCTCGGCGGTTACGCCGGGCGCCATCACCCCGGCCAGCGCCATCTGCTCGAGCACGAAGCGGGGATAGGATGCGGGGAAGGCCGCCAGAACCGAGCGTACGCGCCGCGCTTCCTCGACCAGCCGCACCAGATCGGGGCCCGCCACCTGCTCGCCCGTCGCCAGCTTCAGCAGCGCACCATCGGTACCCTCGCGGATCAGATAATCTTCCTTCTCGCGCTCGTTCTTGCAGTACACCGCCTGGCGGCGGCGCTCGACTTTGTAGAGCGGCGGCTGCGCGATGTAGAGATGCCCGGCCTCGATCAGCTCGGGCATCTGGCGATAGAAAAACGTCAGCAGCAGCGTGCGGATGTGGGCGCCGTCGACGTCGGCGTCCGTCATGATGATGATCTTGTGGTAGCGCAGCTTGGACAGATCGAAGTCGTCGCGGCCGATCCCGGTACCTAGCGCGGTGATCAGCGTGCCGATCTGTTCGGACGAGATCATGCGGTCGAACCGCGCGCGCTCGACGTTCAGCACCTTGCCCCGCAGCGGCAGCACCGCCTGGGTGCGCCGGTCGCGCCCGCCTTTGGCCGAGCCGCCGGCGCTGTCGCCCTCGACGATCAACAGCTCGGACTTGGCGGGGTCCTTCTCGGAACAGTCGGCCAGCTTGCCCGGCAGGTTCGAGACGTCCATGACCGTCTTGCGCCGGGTCAGCTCGCGCGCCTTGCGCGCCGCCTCGCGCGCCAGCGCGGCCTCGACGATCTTGCCCACCACGCTGCGCGCATCGCCCGGGTTCTCCTCGAACCACTCGGCCAGCTTCTCGGCCATCAGGCTCTCGACCACCGGGCGAACTTCCGAGGAGACGAGCTTCTCCTTGGTCTGCGAGCTGAACTTGGGATCCGGCACCTTGACCGATAGCACACAGGTCAGCCCCTCGCGCGCGTCGTCGCCCGACAGCGCGATCTTCTCCTTCTTGGCGATGTTGTTCGAGGCCGCATAGGCGTTGACCGTACGGGTCAGCGCACCGCGGAAGCCGGCGAGGTGGGTGCCGCCGTCTTTTTGCGGGATATTGTTCGTAAAGCAGAGCGTGTTCTCGTGGTAGCCGTCGTTCCACCACAGTGCCGCGTCCACCGCCACGCTGTCCCGCTCGGCCCGCACGGTGATCGGGTTGCCGATCAGCGGGGTCTTCGAGCGGTCGAGGTAGGTCACGAACGCTTCGACCCCGCCTTCGTAGTGGAACGTCTCCTCGACCACGTCGGCATGGCGCTGGTCGCGCAGGTGGATGTTCACGCCCGAGTTCAGGAACGCAAGCTCGCGCAGCCGATGCTCCAGCGTGGCGTATTTGTAGTTGATGTGGCTGAAGGTCGAGAGCGCCGCGAGGAAGCGGACCTCGGTGCCCTTGCGCTCGCCCTGGGGGCCGACCTGTTCCAGCGGCTTGACCGTCTCGCCGTGTTCGAAGCGGACCTTGTGCTCGTGCCCGCCGCGCCATATGCGCAGCTCCAGCCAGTCGCTGAGCGCGTTCACCACCGATACGCCGACGCCGTGCAGCCCGCCGGAAACCTTGTAGGAGTTCTGGTCGAACTTCCCGCCGGCGTGGAGCTGGGTCATGATCACCTCGGCGGCGCTGACCCCTTCCTCGTGCATCTCGGTGGGGATGCCGCGCCCGTTGTCGGACACACTGACCGACCCGTCGGCGTGCAGCGTGACGTTTACGGTGTCGGCGTGGCCGGCCAGCGCCTCGTCGATGGCGTTGTCCACCACCTCGTAGACCATGTGGTGCAGGCCCGAGCCGTCGTCGGTGTCGCCGATGTACATGCCCGGACGCTTGCGCACCGCCTCCAGGCCCTTCAGCACCTTGATGCTGTCGGCGCCGTACTCGGGGGTCTCGTCCGCTGGGTCCTGGTCGCTCGGCGTCTGGTCGGTCGGCGTCTGGTCGGGCGGCGTCCGGTCGGGCGGGTTCTGGCCCGATCCCGTCTGGCCCGCCGGGTTCTGCGGGGTCCCGTCCTCTGGGGTCCCGTTCCCTAGGGTCTCGTTCTCAGCCATGGTCGTGCGTTCCATTCCGGTTGGCGGCCGCGGCGAGGGCGGCGCACGGATCGGGATCGGGCAACAGGCCCCTAAAGTGCCGCTGTACCCCGGCCATGAACCCGCAGGCGGCGGCAGGCGAGAAGCCGGTGCTGTCGGCGATGGCGGGGTCGCGGCGGAAGCGGATGGCCAGGCACTGGCGTCCCGGCCGCGGCCGGCGGCGCCAGACCAGGACGGTGCGTTCCAACCGACCGCCGCTGGACACCGCCACGATCTTGGTCCCGCGGACCGAGGCGCGGCAGCCGAACCCCAGGCTGGCCGCCGCGATCACGGCCAGCGGCTCGGCCACCGGGTGGCCCAGCGCCGGGCCCTGGGGCATCGCCCCGGGCCCCAGGGCCGCGCGCGCGCCAGGCCCGTCGCCGGGGGACCAGGACCAGGCGAAGCCCAGCGCCACCTGGTCGGCGTCGACCTGCCAGGTCAGCTCTACGTGGGGCGCGGGCCCGTCGCCGTTGACCAGCGCCACCAGCCCCTGGCCCGCGCGCAGCGCCTCGCCCACCAGGGCGAACCAGCGCTGCAGCCCCGGGGCGCCCAGGTACATGCCCGGACGCCGGCGCACCGCGTCCTCGAACGCCAGGGGGCGGGGATCTGGCACGGCGATCTTACCCATGCTCTGGGCGCCGCTCAGCACCGCGAGGGGCCCCACGGGGCCGAACGGGGCCGATCAGGCCCTCCAGGTTGTGCAGCGCCGATGCATGCCTGCCGATGGCCACGTTCACGACTTCACCGGACCGATCAGCCTGTCCAGTCGCGTCAGCGCATCCTGCATCGCCGCGAGATCGCCGCTCGACAGGCGCAGGGTGGGCGACACAGCGGCAGACCGCAGGTCCGACACCGTCTCGGCCTCCGCAGTCCCGACCGCACGGGACGCCAGGGCGCGCAGGCTGCGAAACTCGGTCACGACCTCGGCAGCGCGTGCCGTGGCCGGGAGAAAACCGAAAAAGAAGGGCAGCATCCAGGTCGTCACCGGGTCGATGTCCTGGCTGAAGTCGCGGCCGAACGGCGCGTTGAACTGGGCGTTCACACTGATGGGCCCCGAGAAGGGCGCCCGCCCGGCCGCCGCGCCGGTCATCGCCTGCGCTCCCGCCGCCGCCATCGCAGCGCCTGCGGCCATGGCCTGGGCATGCATCTGCGCCATCGCGGCCCAGGGCGCCAGCATCGGGGCGAGAAAGGCACCAGGCATCGCACCGGGGATCATGCCCGCTCCCTCATGTCGTCGCGATGGCGGCGCCGGCGCCGGCCAGCACGCCGCCCGACACTTGGTCTATGCGCCGCGCCGCCAGCCCGCCCGCCAGTTGCCGGCCCATGCGCGCCGCGGCCCAGGCATAGCCCAGGTCGTTGAGCAGCCCGATCGGTGTGGCCACCACGAAGATGATCACCATGTCCAAGGTGGTCAGCGCGCCCATGTCGAAAAAGCCAGGAAAAACCGTCATATAGAAGATAGCGGCCTTAGGGTTGCCCAGGTTCAGCAGCGCGCCTGTCGTGAAGCCGCGCCACAGCGGTTCGCGCCGCACCGGCGCGGCCGGGTCGGGCAGCAGGCTCTGCCGGGCGAAGATCAGCCGCAGGCCGATCCAGATCAGCCAGGCCGCCCCGATGTAGCGCAGCACCGACAGCAGCCACGCATGCGCTTCTGCGACGGCGCCCAAACCCACCATTGCCGCGGCGATCCACAGCGCCTCGGACAGGTTGGCACCCACCGACATGGCCGCGCCCGAGCGGAAGCCCAACGCCGCCGAGCGCGCCGAGATCGCGGCGACGAACGGCCCTGGCGAGGCGACGAGCACGAACATCGCCACCGCAAACAGGCCCAGCGAGGTGAGATCGACGGTCACAGCGGCGCGACCTCGGACACGCCGTCGCGCTCGACCACGGCAAAGCGGCGCGCACCGGCCAGCCCCTCGAACAGCTCGGCGCCCGTGCCGGTCATCCACGCCTGGGCGCCCAGCGCCTCGACCTCGGCGAACAGGGCCGCGCGGCGCCGCGCGTCTAGGTGCGCCGCAAGCTCGTCGAAAAGCAGGATCGGCGCGGTGCCGTGGTGCGCCGCCAGGGCGCGCGCGTTGGCCAGGCACAGCGAGATCAACAGCGCCTTCTGCTCGCCGG
>JBCCMW010000089.1:0-12429 GCA_039026175.1 Pseudomonadota bacterium | reverse complement strand
GGGCCGAGCCACCCGCCGCCGCGCCGATTGCCCAGATGCCTGCGCCCGTGCGCGCCGTCACCCCTGTTGCCGGCGTCACCCCCGTTACCCCAGTCACCCCAGTCACCCCAGTCACCGGCGTCGACGAGGCCATCGCGCTGGTGCTGGAGGTGCTGGAGACCTGCCGCGACCCGTTCGCCGTCGAACGCGCCATCGACGGCATCGCCCGTTTCGGCGCCGAGGCCCGGTCGGCACAGGCCACGCTCTCGCCCGTCGCCAAACGCGCGCGCCAGCTGCTGGAGCGCCCGCCCGCGGCGCGCCTGCGCATCGCGCTGGCTGCCACGGCGGCCGGCTGGGCGACGGGGCAGCGGGTCGATGCCGTGCTGGCCCGGCACTTCCCGCCCCAGGCGTCGCCCCACCGTCCGGACATCGGCTTCAACGGCGTCTTCGCGGCGCGCAACGACGATGTGCTGGCCGTCGTGCGCGCGGGCCGCGCCGCCCCGATGCTGTCGCTGCCCTCGGACGCGCGCGGCACGGTGCAGCCCAGCGATCTGGTCGAGCGGCTGCAGGCCTGCGGCGCCGAGGGCCTGGCGCCCGGACCCAACGATCTGGCGCTGGCGCTGATGCGTCTGGGCGCCGAGGGGCGGGCCGATGCGCGCGCCCGGCTGCGGCCCGGGTCCGAGGCCGAGCGGGCCGTCGCCTATGCGCTCGGTGCCCCGCTCCGGCCCGAGACGACCGCCGGTCCGTGGGTCGCGGCCTGGGCCGCCCGGGCGCCGCACGAGCCGGACGAGGACATCGTCCGCCTCGCCGGCCGGCCGCTCGCAGGGGCCGGGACACCGGCCCGCCTGTCGCTCGTCGTGGGGCGCGAGAGCAGCGGACCCTATGCCTGGTGCGTGCCCAAGACCGAGGTCACCCCCGCGCCGCATGCCGAGAATGCGCTGTTCCCGTCCAGCGCCTTCCATCTGCCGCGCGCGCACGGTTTCCACAGCGTCAACGCCTGCGGAGAGACGGCCGAGGACATCGGCTGGGGGTCGCTGGTCTGGCCCGCGCACATGGAGCCGTTCTTCGCCAACGCGATCGCGGCGATGGACACGGACCAGAAGCTGTCCGACCACCCCTGCCTGGCGTTCCTGGAGCCGCTGTTCCGCCCCGGCACCTCCTGCGGGCCGATGGCGCAGTCGATGCTGGGCTATTATCTCGCGTCGTCCGACCGCTCGGTGACGGCCATGGCGGTCGAGGCGGTCGCCGCGCTGGCTGCCGACGGGCGGCTGGCCGCCGACGCGTTGGCCGAGCGGACATGGCCGTTTCTCGAGACCGGCACGCTGCCGCTATCGCGCTGGGTGCGCGCGTTCCGAGAGATCGCGGCCGTCTCGCCCGATCATGCCGCCTTTGTCCGGCGCGTCATGGCAGGGCTGCTGCGCTTTGCGCCCGATGCGATGCCGCGCGATCTGGGCGCGATGCTGGAGCTCCTGTTCGAGCTGCAAAGCGCCGGCGGCACCGGGATCCGGGACAGCGGCGCGCGCACGTGCCTCGGCCAGGTGCGCGGCAGCGGCAAGGCCGCCACCCACGCGCGCAAGCTGCTTGCCCTGGACGCGCGCTGACGCCCAGCGCGGGCGGGCAGGCCCCGGCAGCGCCCGGCCATGGGTCGTCGCCCGCACCCACCGCCGCACCCACCGCCTCACCGGGCGACGGTCCGGCCCCGCGTCCGCAGCCGTCGGCGGGGCACCGCGGCGAGGCATGTCGGCGCGGCACGGCGGCGAGGCACGGCTTCCCGGCAAGGCGGCGTACCGCCGTCGAGCCCGCGCTCTTGGGACCCGCGCAAGCAGGTTTCCGTGCGCGCGGTCTCGCGGCCCCTGCTGCGGACGGCGTCCCGGTCCGCGGGCGCGCCGGCGGCATGGTCGCAGCGGCTTGCCGAGACCGAAACCAGGCAGGCAGACACCCCGTAAGAGACCGGAACGCACCTGCATGCCCTCGACTGCGGCCACGCTGGTGGCGCCGCACAGCGGTGCGGTCCCAAGAGCGCCGCCTGGCCCGACATCGAAACCGGCTCGCCCCCGGGGTGCGACATCGAGCGGTGCGCAAGCTCGAACCCCGCCCCGGATCGTCGGTCACCAGCGCAACGCTGCCGGCCCCAGCGCGCCACACTGCCCGACCCTGGCGAGCGAGCGTGCGCCGGTCGCCGGCAGCGCTATAGACGGGTGCACGGGTCCCCCTAGCCGGTCGGTCAGCCGTATCTGGTTCGCTTGGCGGCGCGGCGCGGCGTGCGCGACGACGGGGGGCGGTGTCGGGCGCACGCCGCCTGCTCTCGGCTGATCAGGCCGTCAGGTCGATCCAGATCGTCTTTAGCTCGGTATACTGCTCGTGGGCGTGGACGCCCTTGTCGCGCCCGCCGAAGCCCGACGCCTTGAACCCGCCGAACGGGGTCGAGATCTCGCCTTCGGAGTAGTTGTTGACCCCCACGGTGCCGGCCCGAAGCTGGCGCGCGAAGCGGTGCGCCTTGGAGATGTCCTTGCAATAGAGCGTCGCGGCGAGCCCGTACTCGGTGGCGTTGGCCAGCGCCACGGCCTCCTCGTCGGTCTCGGCCCGGGTGACGCCCACGACGGGACCGAAAATCTCGGTGCTGAAGATCTCCATCTCGGGCGTCACCTCGGCGAACACCGTCGGCTGGAACATCAGCCCGCCGGCCCCGCCGCCGCCGTGGGCGACGCGCGCGCCGGCCGCCTTGCCGGCCGCAACCAGCCGCGAGACCTTGGCATAGTGTTCGGCGCTCACCAGCGGGCCGTTCTGCGTCTCGGGGTCCAGCTGGTCGCCCAGCCGCCACTGCGCGGCGATCTTGGACATCTCGGCGACGACCTCGTCGTAGACGTCCTTGTGCGCGATGATACGGCTGTTGGCGGTGCAGTTCTCGCCCATGTTCCAAAACACCGCCGCGCCCTGGATCTTGGCGATGCGCGGGATGTCGGCGGCGTCGCTCAGGATCACGGCCGCGCTCTTGCCGCCCATCTCCAGGCACACCTCCTTGATGTTCGACTGCGCGGCGTACTCCAGGAACTTGCGGCCCACCTCGGTCGAGCCGGTGAAGGTGATCGCGTCCACGTCCATGTGACGGCCCAGCGGCTCGCCGACTTCGGGGCCGAACCCGGTGATGACGTTCAGCACACCGGGCGGGACGCCGGCCTCGATGGCCAGTTCGCCCAGGCGCAGCGAGGTCAGGCTGGTCTGCTCGGCCGGCTTCACGACGACCGAGTTACCGGTCGCCAGCGCCGGGCCGATCTTCCAGGCCATCATCATCAGCGGGAAGTTCCACGGCAGCACGGCACCGACCACGCCGATGGGCTCGCGCACGATCATCGCCACCGCGTCGGGCGAGGAGGGCGCGATCTGGTCGTACAGCTTGTCCTGCGCCTCGCCGTGCCAGCGGATGCAGTCGGCCGTTTCGGGGATGTCGATCTCGCGGCAATCGGTGATCGGCTTGCCGGCGTCCAGCGCCTCCATCACCGCCAGCTCCTCGGCGTTTGCCAGGATCAGGTCGGCCAGCTTGGCCAGCACCGCCTTGCGCGCCGATGGGTGCAGCCCCGACCAGACGCCGCTCTCGAACGCCGCGCGCGCCGAGGCGACGGCACGGTCCACATCCGCCGCACCGCACGACGGCAGCGTCGTGATCAGCTCGTCGTTGTAGGGATTGCGGGTCTCGAACGTCGCGCCGTCCGCGGCAGGGCCGAAGACCCCGTCGACCAGGACGCCGTCGGGTAGCTTGATGCTGCTGACCATCTCGGTGTGCACGTTCATGCGCGTCTCCTTCCATGCTGTCGTCGCCGGCCGTGGGGCGCAGCGGTTTGCGGTCGGCAAACGGTGTTAGGCTGGCCGCGGCATCGTCGCGCCGGCTGGCGATGTCGATCTGGTAGTGCGATGCTGGCATCGACGCCACCGGCTCGGCCCACAGCCCGCGGCCAAGGCCCACCGCCCCACCTGCTGCCCCGCCCGTTGCGCCATCCCACGCCCTGCCCCTGGCGCCACCCGACGCTTCGTCCATCGCCCCACCTGGCGCGCCCATCGGCGCTTCGTCCTTCGCGCAACGCCGCGCGCCCACCGACGCGGCGTCCATCGCGCCGCCTGGCGCGCCGCCAACAGTCGTCGGTGGCGGCGCTCGGGAGCCCGCCGATGCGGCGAACGCGCGGGGGCGACGGTCGCGGCGGTCGCGCGCCTCTGAGGCATGCGCTTTTGCCGTTGCACCCAGCCCGTCGGGCGCGCGCCAGGCCGGGGCGCGTGCGGGCGGCGCGTTCAGACGCCGAGCCTGTCGAGCAGCCGGAAGGCCGCCACCGTGGCGCCGACGCCGACCCTGCGGAACCGGTGAAACGGGATCGGCCGCACCGGCGAGACCGGGAAGTCGAGCTCGGCCTCCGGCCGCCCCGCCGCCCAGTCGGCCAGGATCTTGCCCATCACCGTGGCCATGCCGACGCCGCGGCCGTTGAACCCGATACCGGCCATCACGTTGGGCGCGATGCGGTGCAGGCCCGGCGCATGGTCGCGCGTCATCGCCACGTTGCCGCCCCAGGCATAGCGCCAGCGGGCCCCCTTGAGCTGTGGGAACAACGCCTCGGCCCGGTCGCGCAGGCCCTGCTGGCGGCGCATCACGTTGCGGTCGCTGAGCGCCCCGCGCCCGCCGATCACAAAGCGACCGGCCGCGTCCTTGCGAAAGTACAGCAACAGACGGTGGGTGTCGGACGGCGAATGGCCCTCGGGCAGGATCGACCGGGCGACGTTGCTCGACAGCGGCTCGGTGGCGACCTGGACCGAGGTGACGGGCACCACCGTCTTGCCCAGCGGCTCGACCAGCCCGTGGGTATAGGCGTTGGTGCAGATCAGCGCGCGCTTGGCGGTGACGGATCCCTGGGGCGTGGTCACGGTGACCGAGCCGTCGTCGGACTTCACGTCGTCGGCCCGGCTGTCGCCGAACAGGCGCGCGCCGGCCCGCTCGGCCGCGGCGGCCAGACCCAGCGCGTAGTTCAGCGGATGCAGGTTGCCGCCGCGCCGGTCGATGAGCCCGCCGACATAGCTGCGCACGCCGAGCAGCCGCGCCATCTCGTCGGCGTCGATCTCGTCCACCGCGTGACCGCGCTCGGCCCACTGGCGCCCCGTCTCGCGCAGCGCGGCCAGCGTGCGGGCGTTGGTGGCTGCGCGCACCCAGCCGCAGCGGTGCGGGTCGCACGCGATGGCGTGGCGCTCGATCAGGCCGAACACCAGATCGCCGCCGCCGCCGCTGGCCGCCACCATGCGCTTGCCGAGGTCGGGGCCGTGGCGCGCCTCGGTCTCGGCCGGGTCGGCCTTCAGCCCCGGGTTCACCTGCCCGCCGTTGCGGCCCGAGGCGCCCCAGCCCACGGTGCCCGCCTCTAGCACCGCCACGACCTGCCCGGCCTCGGCCAGGTGCAGCGCGGCCGAGAGGCCGGTGAAACCGGCGCCGATCACCACCGTGTCGGCCTCGACCGCGCCGACCAGCGCGGGGCGTTCGGGTGCGGCATTCGCGGTCGCCGACCACAGGCTCGCCGACAGCGTGGCGCGCTCGCCCGGGATGATGCGCTCGCCCGTCATGCCGCCAACGACCCATCGACGGGGGTGGACGGGAAATGGCGCAGCGGGGCCGTGCCGTCGTCGGCGGTGCCGGCGGCCTCGACCTGCGGGGACGCGACCGCCACGGCCTGGTGCCGGGTCATCCGCTTCGGCGCGGCGCGGTCGGACCCGGGCGCCATCGCCTCCTGCCGCAGGAAATCCGTCATGCCGGCGGGGAACGTCGCGCGCATCCAGGCGACCATGCCGTCCCGGTCCTGCGGCCCCGGTGCAGCATCGCCCGCGCCCGCGGCGGTCAACGCGTCCGGCGGCGTGAGGGTCAGACCATATCGGCGGATCGGCGAGGCAACGAGGGCGGCGCAATCCGCCTCGACCTCGGCCAGCGCCCTCATCGCCTGCTTCTGCGCCGGCGCCGAAAGCCGGCCGGCCAGCGCGCGGTGGTAGACCTCGCCCACGATCTCCTCCTCGTCGTCCTGCAGCAACGTCGCCGTGTATGCGGGTGTCGGCTGGGCGCCGGGTTTGGGCGGCGGGCCCGGCTGTAGGGCCGGCTCGGCGGGCAGCATCGTGCCCACCACAACCCGGTTTTGGCGCAGCGGCTGGTCGATGTCGACAGCGGCGACCGTCTCAACCGCATCGCGATAACTGGCAGAGGTGGCCAGCGCCACCATCCTCGGCCCGCTGCAGGCGCGGGTCCGCGCCGGTGTGAAGGACAGTGCTGGCGCCTCGCTGCCCGCCTGCACCCGGATCCCATTGCAGAGCGCGTCGTCATGTAGTGGCTGCGGGTCCACCACCGCACCCGTGGCCGCCCGCCGACGCCGGTGATGGCGCAAACCGGCGTCGCCGTCCGGCCGTCGAAAGCCGTCAGCGCACGCGCGGTGACGATCTGGATGCCGAGCGGCGCCAGCAGCCCGATCCAGCGCAGGGTGTCGCCGAGACAGGGCGTCGAGGAGGCGAACACACCGCCCGCCTCGGCGCTGCGCGCGGGTAGCAGGGGACTGTGGGTCCGCTGGACACGCCCCGGGCCCTGTCGGACGCGTCCGTCATCGGCTCGACCGACGACAGCGGCCTGATCGCGTGGCTGAACGGTCAGGGGCCCACGGCGACGGCGCGCAACTTTCCCGTGGTTTCGACCCGACACACGGCGCAGTGGGCGCACTGCGTGGCGGGGCTGGGCCGGGGCTACAGCCTTGGGTGGGACCGTCGGTTCGGCGTGCTGCAGCGGCGTGCGTCGTACCACCAGCCTCGGCAGCGGGCGGTTGGACGCACTCCGTGGGATGCCCCGGCGCCGCGGCAGTCGTGGATTCGGCACGCCATCGTGGGGCTGGCCGCGCGGCGTCAGACGCTCTCGCCCAGGCGGATGCGGAAGCCCAGATCGACGAGCTTGCCGTCGATCGGCGCCTCGCGGGCGCTCAACAACAGGCGCGCGGCCTCGACCCCCATCTGGTAGCGCGGGGTCTCGACGCTGCTCAGCACAATCGGCGTCGCCAGCCCCATGCGGATGCCGTTGAAGCCGATGATGCCGATGTCCTGGGGCGCGCGCAGGCCCCGCCGCTGGCAGTGAAACAGCCCGCCCAGCGCCTGGTCGTCGTTGGCATAGAAGATCGCGTCGATCTGCGGCGAACGGGCCAGCAGGCGCTCGGTCGACCGGCCGCCCTCCTCCACCGACGCCGGCGCCGGCGAGATCTCCTTGTCGCAGAGCGGGATGCCGAGGGCGGCCAGCCGCTGCTCGAAGGCCAGACGCCGCGCGCGCGAGCGGTCGGGCTTCTCGCCCCAAGCGCC
The DNA here is from genome assembly GCA_039026175.1 of Pseudomonadota bacterium. GTDB lineage: Bacteria > Pseudomonadota > Alphaproteobacteria > Rhodobacterales > Rhodobacteraceae > Thermohalobaculum. The sequence goes on along the minus strand of JBCCMW010000089.1, from coordinate 5,106 downwards.
GATGTAACCCGGCCTGCGATAGCCCCGCTCGGCCAGCAGATCGGCCACCGCCACGGCCGCACCCCGGTGCGAGATGCCCACCGCGGCCTGCATCGCCGGCTGATCGATGTCCATGAACTCGACCACCGGGATCTGTTGCTGGGCAATCATCGCCCCGACGGCAGGGTCGTGGTCGGTGCCCGCCATGATCACGCCCATCGGCGTCCAGGCCAGCATGTCGCGCAGCACCCGCACCTCCTGAGCGCGCTCGTACTGGGTGATGCCCAGCACCGGCTGCAGCCCGGCCCCGCTCAGCACGCTTTCGATCCCGTCCAGCACCTCGGGGAACACGCCGTTGCCGATCGAGGGCACGACGACCGCGACCAGATTGCTCGAGCGGGTCTTGAGCGCGCCTGCCAGGCGGTTGGGCGTGTAGCCCAACGCATCGGCAGCCGCCATCACCCGGTCGCGCAGTTCGGCCGAAACCGAGGGCGCGCCGCGCATCACCCGCGACACCGAGATGTCGCTAACACCCGACAGCCGCGCCACGTCGCGCAGGGTCGTGCGGCGGGCCGTGGGCGGGCGATTGCGCTCTAACACCGTCTGGGTCATGGGGTGCACCTCGCGCCTATGGTGCCCGCAAGATCTGGCCATGACAACGTTGACATCGGTCATGACAACCGTACCTTGGCGCCGCAAATCGACAGAAAGCTGCGCCGCACGAACGGCGCCGAGGGAGGAACTGATGAAGCGTGCGACCGTTTCGACGGGCCTGCTGGCCGTGCTCGTCTCCGCCGGCCTGGCCTCGGCCGAGGGCTTCCCGGAGCGCCCGATCAACCTGATCGCGCCGTTCAACGCGGGCGGCGGTACCGACCTGCTGCTGCGCGGCCTGGCCCCCCATTTTGCCGAGGCGATCGGCGGCGACGTGTTCGTGTCGAACATGGCCGGCGGCTCGGGCACGGTCGCGGCCTCGGCGCTGCAGGGACAGCGGCCCGACGGCTATCAACTGGGCTATTTCTCGATCACCGTCTCGACCATCCAGCCGCAAATCCGCGACGTGCCCTACGACGTGGACAGCTGGACGCCGATCTGCTCGATCGCCGCGTCGCCGACGCTGCTGTTCACCGCGGCCGACCAGCCCTACCAGACTGCGGCCGACGTGGTGGCGGCGGTCAAGGCGGACCCCGGCGGGCTGGTCTATGGCTCCTCGGGTGCGGGGGCTATGACCCACCTGACCGCGGTCGCAGGCTTCGCGGGGCTCGGCATCATCGACGACATGGTGCACCTGCCGTTCCAGGGCTCGGGCCCCGCCGTCCAGGCGCTGACCGCCGGTACGATCCAGTTTTTCGGCGACACCGAGCTCTTGATGAAGCGCGGCGATTTCCGCCCGCTGATGGTGTTCAACGACGAGCGGCTGGCCAACTATCCCGATGTGCCGACCGCGGCCGAGGCAGGGATCGAGGCACCGCTGAACGAGCTCTATCTGTGGGGCGGGCTGTTCGCGCCCGCCGGGGTGGACGCCGACGTCGTGGCGACGCTCGAAGCCGCGTGCGAGGCCGCCGTCGCCTCGGACGGGTTCAAAGAGTTCGCCGCGAACTCGGGCACCGTTATCAACTACCGCGGCGCGGCCGAGTTCGACGCGTTCTTTCGCGCGCAGTACGAAGCCAACTCGGTGCTGATCGACGCGGCCGGCCTGAACTGACCAGGCCGGCCTGATCGTTCCGGGCCCGACCGCCGCGCCGGGCCCGCCCAGACCCGACGGACCCCGCCATGCCCGGCCTTCTTTCGGAACGCGTGATGGTGCTGCTGGCCGTGCTGATCGCCGCGGCGGCGCTGCTGAGCACGACCTTCACCGCCGAGTACGCGGGCCTCGGCGCCGCCCAATCGCCGGTGTTCTTTCCGCGCATCATCCTTGGCGTGATGATCGCGCTCAGCCTGATCGCGATCGTCCAGGATCTGATGGCCGGTCAGCGGGCCGAACCCGTCGAGCACTGGCTGGCGCTGGTTGTGTTCGTGCTGGCCGCGCTGGTCTTTGCCAACGCCATCACGCGGGTTGGATTCTTGCTGAGCGCGGCGCCCTTCTCGGTTGTCGCGCTGGCGATTTTCGGCTTTCGCCATCCGCTGGTGATCGGCGTCTACGCGCTTGCGGTGCCGGGCAGCCTGGTGCTGCTGTTCAACCACGTGCTGAAGCTGCCGCTGCCGACCTCGCCCTTTACGCACTGGTTCTGAGGGAGCGTCGCGATGCTCGCCGCCATCCCCGACGCACTGGCGCTGCTGCTGACGGCCGAGGCGTTGCTGACCCTGCTGCTGGGCACGGTGCTGGGCATCGTGCTGGGGGCGATGCCGGGGATCGGCTCGACCGTCGCGGTGGCGATGGTGCTGCCCTTCACGCTGTCGATGGGCCAGGCGCCGGCGATCCTGCTGCTGCTGGCGGTCTATGCGGGGTCGGTCTACGGCGGCTCGATCTCGGCCATCCTGATCAACACGCCGGGCACGCCCCAGTCGGCCGCGACCTGCTTCGATGGCTATCCGATGGCGCAGCGGGGCCAGGCGGGCCAGGCGCTGGGATGGGCCACCGTCGCCTCGGTCGTGGGGGGGCTGGTGTCGGCCGTGGTGCTGCTGTTGGCGGCGCCGCAGCTTGCGGCGCTGGCGCTGAACTTCGGGCCTGTCGAGACGTTCGCGCTGGTGCTGCTGGGGATGACCTGCATCGTCTCGGTCTCCTCCGGCTCGCTGGTCAAGGGGCTGCTGGCAGGCGCCATCGGGATCTTCCTCGCCTCAGTCGGCGGGGACCCGATCACGGGGCAGCCGCGCTTTACCTTCGGCAACTGGCAGCTCATTTCGGGCTTTAACCTGCTCGCCGTGGTGATCGGCATCTTCGCGCTGTCCGAAGTGTTCGTGCGCGTCGGCAAGAAGGCCGCCCAGGTCAGCGAGCTGGCCGATTTCCGCGGCATCGTGCTGCCGCGCTGGCGCGCGTGGGCGGGGCGCAAGAAGAACCTCGCCAAGTCGGTGCTGATCGGCAACGTGATCGGCGTGCTGCCCGGCACGGGCGCTGCCACCGCCGCCTTCATCTCGTATGCCGAGGGCAAGCGCTCCTCGCCCAACCGGGCCGGCTACGGCAGCGGCGAGCCCGACGGCATCGTCTCGTCCGAGGCCGCCAACAACGCCGTCACCGGCGGCGCGCTGGTGCCGACCATGGCGCTGGGCATCCCGGGCGACGCGATCACGGCGGTGATGCTGGCCACGCTCACCCTGCACGGCATCACGCCGGGGTTCCGGCTGATGGAGGATAACCCGACGCTGATCGCGGCGATCTTTGCGGGGTTCTTCATCATCAACCTGCTGCTGCTGCCGCTGGGCCTGGCGCTCAGCCGGATCGCGGCACCGATCCTGCGCATGCGCGAGGGGTTCATGATGACCGGCGTGGTGCTGCTCTGTGGGGTCGGCATCTTCTTCGTGCGCGGCAACCCGTTCGAGCTGTTGGTGATGGGGCTCGCGGGCATCCTGGGCTTTGTGCTGCGCCGCCAGGGGGTGCCGATGGCGCCGCTGGTGATCGGCATGGTGCTGGGCCCGACGCTGGAGCTGACGCTGCGCCAAGGGCTGATCCTGACCCGTGGCGACTTCACGGCCTTTGCCACAGGCTATCCCATCGCAGGAGCCCTGTTCGCCGTCACCGCGCTGGCGCTGGCGGTGCCGCTGGCGCGGGCCGTCCGCGCCCGCGCTGCCACCGCCCAAGGCTGAGCGCGGCGCCACCCACCGTGGCCTGCACCCCTGCCGACGCGTGAAAACCATTGCCACGCGCGCCCGGCGCTTTACGGATGTTGCCCACCACCGGCGCGCCGGGGCGCGCGACCACGACCAGCGCGCCGGGGCGCGCGACCACGACCAGCGCGCCGGGACGCGCGACCACCACCAGCGCGCCGGGACGCGCAACCACCACCGGCGCGCCGGGACGCGCGACCACCACCAGCGCGCCGGGACGCGCGACCACCACCAGCGCGCCGCGACGCGCGACAACCACCAGCGCGCCGGGACGCGCGACCACCACCAGCGCGCCGGGACGCGCGACCACCGCCGTCAGGAGAGACCAGATGACCCATTCCGCCACCCACAGCCTGATCCTCGGCACTGCCCTCGCCCTCACCCTGCCCAGTGTCGCCGCGGCGGCGTGCGAGGAGATTGTCTTCTCCGACGTCGGCTGGACCGACATCACCGCGACCACAGCGGTCACCACGCTGGTGCTCGACGCGCTGGGCTACGAGACCGAGACCAAGGTGCTGTCGGTGCCGGTCACCTATGCCTCGATGAAGTCGGGCGACGTCGACGTGTTCCTCGGCAACTGGATGCCGACGATGGAGGCCGACATCGCGCCTTATCGCGACGCCGGCGACGTGGTGGTGGTGCGCGAAAATCTGGAGGGCGCCAAATACACCTTGGCGACCAACGCCGCAGGCGCGGCGCTGGGGATCACCAATTTCGCGAGCATCGCGGCGCAAGCCGAGGCGCTGGACGGCAAGATCTACGGCATCGAGCCCGGCAACGACGGCAACCGCCTGATCATCGATATGATCGAGCAGGACGCCTTCGGCCTCGGCAGTTTCGAGGTGGTCGAGAGCTCGGAGCAGGGCATGCTGGCGCAAGTCGGCCGGGCCGACAAACGGGGCGAGCCGGTGGTCTTTCTCGGCTGGGAACCGCACCCGATGAACGCCAACTTCGACCTGACGTACCTGGAGGGCGGCGACGATTTCTTCGGCCCCGACCTGGGCGGTGCGACGGTGTTCACCAACACCCGCGCGGGCTTCGCCGAGGAGTGCCCGAACGTCGGCGCCCTGCTTGCCAACCTCACGTTCACGCTGGAGATGGAGAACGCCATCATGGGCGCCATCCTGGACGACGGCGAGGACCCCGACGACGCGGCCGAGGCCTGGCTGAAAGCCAATCCCGGCGTCCTGGACACCTGGCTCGCAGGCGTGACCACCACCGACGGCGGCGACGGCAAGGCCGCGGTGATGGCGGTGCTTGCCGACTGAGCCCCCCGACGCGTCGGCGCCGCCCCACGGTGGCGCCGACACCCGACACCCGTGCCGCCCAAGGCAGTGCCCCCGAAGCGCGTGCCACCCCGCCCGTGCC
>JBCCMW010000088.1:0-12584 GCA_039026175.1 Pseudomonadota bacterium | reverse complement strand
CGCCGCGCCTCGGTGATCGAGGGTGCGACCTGGGACCCGGGGAACGCGCGACCGCGCGAGGATGTCGCCGCCGAGACGATGGCCGTTGCCGGGTGACGCCCGAAGGGCCCGGATCCCGCACGCCGTAGGCGCCTTCGGCGCGCGGGATCCGGGCCCTTCGGGCGTCACCCGGCAACGGCCATCGTCTCGGCGGCGACATCCTCGCGCGGTCGCGCGTTCCCCGGGTCCCAGGTCGCACCCTCGATCACCGAGGCGCGGCGCGGTCGACCCAGCACGAGGACGTCGAGCGCGGTGCCGGGCACCGCTGCCGTGGGCGCCAGATACGCCCAAGCCAGGCACGCACCGGCCGCATAGCCGAAACCGGCGGACGAGACCTGGCCGACATGGGCTCCCGCGCAGCACACGCTCTCGCCCCCAAGCGGATCGGCCGTCACCCCCGGCGGCTCGTCCAGCAGCAGGAGCGCCAGTTGCCAACGCGTCGGCGGCACCAGCGACGGCGCGGCCCCCTGGAACCCCGCGTCGCGGGCAAAGCGCGTCAGCCCGGCCTCGGCCAGCGTCACCTCGGGCGTGATCTCGTGGCCGGATTTGTAGGCCTTCTCCATCCGCATCGCGTTCAGCGCTGCGGCGCCGACATGCACCATGCCCAGCGGCTCGCCCGCCGCGACCAGCGCGTCGTAGACCGCGCGCATGCCGGCCATGGGCACGTGCAGCTCCCACCCCAGCTCGCCGGTATAGGTGACCCGCATCGCGCGGACGTCCTGGACCCCCGCCACCGCGATGTCCTGGGCCGAGAGCCAGCGGAACGACGCGTTGGCCAGCGGCGCGGCAGTGGCGCGGGCCAGGATCGCCCGGCTCTGGGGACCCGCCAGCATGATCACGCCCCGCGCTTCGGACACATCGTCGAACGCCACGGCCTCGCCGGCGCGCCGCTCGCCCTGCATCCAGTCCAACAGGCTCGCCTGCTTGACCGCGGCATAGACCAGATAGAACCGCGCGGCGCCGAGTCGGACCAGCGTCGTCTCGCCCTCGACCCGCCCGTTGGCGTTGACGAGGTAGGTCAGCGTCACCGACCCGCGCTTGCGCGGCAGGGCGTTCGAGGTGACGCGGGCCAGATACGCCTCAGCATCGGCACCGCTGACCTCGATCTTGGCAAAGGCGGTCAGGTCGGCGATCCCGGCGGCGCGGCGCAGGCCCTCGACCTCGGCGCCCACCAGCGCATGCAGGGCCGAGCGGCGGAAGCTGTGGATCGGCTCGGCCGGCACCCCGCCCGCGGCGTACCAGTAGGGCCGCTCCCAGCCGTAGATGTCCTGGAACACCGCGCCCCGGGCCCGCAGCGGCGCGTACAGCGGCGAGGTCTTCGAGTGGCTGGGCCGGCAGGCTGGGCGGTCCAGGTGCGGGAACGGGATCTCGTGGCGGAGGAGGTAGTCCTCCTTCGCCTTCTCGATCCGGTAGGTGTCGTCGATCCGCGCGCCGAAGCGGCGGGGGTCGAAGCTGGCCATCGAGATGTCGGCCGCGCCGTGCACCATCCACTGTGCCAGGTACTTGCCGGCGCCGGGGCCCCAGGCGATGCCCACCTGGCTGCCGCAGCAGAGCCAGACGTTCCGCACGCCCGAGGGGCCGAGCAGCATGTTGCCGTCGGGCGGGTGGGTGATGGCGCCGTGCACCACGCGGCGCAGACCCTTGTCCGCCAGCACCGGCATGCGCGCCATCGCATTCTCCAGCCACGGCATGATGCGCTCGAAATCCGGTTCGAAGAGCTCGTTCTCCGCCGACCACGGCGTGCCGTCGTCCCAGACGGTGGTGGCGCCCGCCTTTTCGTAGATGCCGATCAGACCCGATTTCTGCTCCATCCGCACGTAGCCCGAGACTTGGCGGTCGTCGCGGATGACGGGCAGTTCGCGGGGCAGATCCTGGAACTCGGGCACCGGGTCGGTGATCAGGTAGTGGTGAAGCAGGTTGGCGATGGGCAGGTCCAGCCCGACCCATTGGCCGATCTGGCGGGCATAGGTGCCGCCGGCGTTGACCACGATCTCGGCGCGCAGGTCGCCCTGTTCGGTGTGCACCGTGTACTCGCCATCCGCGTGGCGGGTGATGCCGGTCGCGCGGTTGCGGCGGACCACGCGCACGCCCAGCGCCCGGGCGCCCGCGGCCAGCGCGAAGCTGACGCCCGCGGGATCGACATGCCCGTCGTGCGGCGTGTGCAGCGCCGCCTGGATGCCGTCGAGCGCATAGAAGGGGTGCAAGTCGGCGATCCGGTCGGGGCCCACGATCTCCATCTCGTGGCCCAGGCCCCGGCCGACGGACAGGGTGTAGTGCAGCCAGTCGACCTCGGCATCGTCGTAGGCCACGCGCAGGCTGCCGCAGCCGTGCCAGCTGGTGGCCTGGCCGGTCTCGGCCTCCAGCCGGGGATAGAGCTGCGTGCCGTAGGCGGCCATCTTGGCCAGGCCATAGTGGCTGACCGAATGGGTGATCTGACCGGCCGCGTGCCAGGTCGAGCCCGAGGTCAGTTCGGCCTTCTCCAGCAGCACGACGTCGGTCCAGCCTTCGTGCGCCAGATGGTAGGCCAGCGAACAGCCCATCACCCCGCCCCCGATGATCACCACCCGCGCCTGCGTGCCCATCTCCGCCATCGCTCTCGCCTCTTGCCGATCGCACCCTTCGCCGCTAATCATTGGTACAAATGAACCAGAGTCAATCAGGATGAAGCATGCGAACCGGTCGTGACCACGTCACGCGCACACAGGGCACCGACCCGGGCACCGACACGGGCACCGCCCCAGGCACCGACCCGGGCGACGCTCCGTCCTCGGCCGAGGCGGTGCTGGCGCTGATCGAGGCGCGTTTCGACAGTTTCTCGCCGCAGCTCCGCCTCGCCGCACGGTTCATCGCCGACGCCCCGCGTGAGGTCGGCGTGCAGTCGATGCGCGCGCTGGCCGGCCGGGCCGAGGTGCACCCCAACACCCTGGTCCGCCTGGCCCAGACGCTGGGCTTCGACGGGTTCGACAGCCTGCGCGAGCGCTTCCGCGACTTTGTAGTGACCGAAGGCATGGGCGGCTTTCGCGACCGGGCCGACCGCTTGGGCGCGATGGCGGCCGAGGGCGGCACCGCCGCGGTGCTGGCCGGCATGGCCGAGGCGACCGCCGCCAACGTCGAGACCGCGTGGCGCCGTGCCGATCCCGCCCTGCTGGACCGGGTGGCCGACGCGATCCTGGGCGCGCGCCGGGTCTATGTGCTGGGCATGGGCTCGGCCTACAGCCTGGCGCACCAGTTCTGGTACGTCGCGCGCATGGCGCTGGACCACATGGTCCCGATCCCGCGCCACGGCAGCCAGCCGATCGACGATCTGGCCACGTTGACGGACGACGACGTGGTGTTGGCGCTGACCTTCCAGCCCTACCGGGCCGAGACGATGGCCGCCGTGCGCCACGCGCGCGAGGCCGGCGCCACGGTGATCGGCATCTCGGACAGCGCGACGGCGCCGCTGGCGGGGCTGGCGCAGCTATACTTGGCCGTCCCGACCTCGACCCCACAGTTCTTCCAGTCGCACGCCGCGGTGACGGCGCTGCTGGAGGGGATCCTGGCCGTCACCGTCGCCCGGGCCGGCCCCGCGGCGGCCGAGGCCATCGACTGCTTTCACCGCCAGCGCCAGGCTGCCGGGCTCTACGAAGAGCCCGAAGCGTTGGCCCGCCTCGGCTAGCCCGCGCGACCCCAGGGCCAGGAGACCCGTGATGGCAGACGACCACGCGCCGTTCTACCCCACCGCCCTGCCGCCGCGGTTTTACACGGACCCCACCAGCTATGCCGCCGCGCGCGAACGGCTGTTCATGCGCTGCTGGCACTATGTTTGCCACGCCAGCATGCTGCCCGAGGTCGGCGACTACTACGCCTTCACGCTGCTGGACCAGGACCTGTTCGTGGTGCGCGGGCGCGACGGGGTGCTGGCCGGGTTCTACAACGTCTGCCAGCACCGCGGGCACACGCTGGTCGAGGATACGGGCCGCACCCGGCTGTTGGTCTGCCCCTATCATGCCTGGACATACGATCTGGACGGTCGACTGCGCGGCGCGCCGGGCGGGCGCACCACGCCGGGCTTCGACCGCGGCCGCATCTGCCTGACGCGCGTGCGGCTGGAGACGTTCCTGGGCTTTGTCTTCGTCACCTTGGACGATGCTGCCGCCACGATGGACGAGACGTACCCCGGCGTGCGCGCCGCCGCGCTGGCAGCCTGTCCGGACCTGGAAAGCCGCGTCTTCGCCCACGAGCACGAGGCGCAGGAGCACTGCAACTGGCTGGTCGCGGTCGAGAACTACAACGAGTGCTACCACTGCGGCCACGTGCACCAGAGCTTTGCCGACGGGGTGATCGACCCCGGCAGCTACGACATCCGCCCGTTCGGCACGGGTCGGGTGCTGCGCCACACCGCCAAACCCGCGATGGGGCAAGGCGCGTGGTACGACACCTCGGGCTCGGACTATGCGTCGTTCTTCCTGTTCCCGCTGTTCTCGCTGCAGATCTACCCGGGGCCCATCGTCAACACCTACTACTGGCGCCCGCTGGCGCACGACGACACGCGGGTGCACCGCGGCTGGTTCAGCGCCGACGGGGTGGTGGACGACCAGCTGCAGGCGGTGATCGACCTGGACCGCGAGACCACGTTCGCCGAGGACCTGGCGCTGGTGAAGCGGGTGCAGCGCGGTCTCGGCTCGCGCGGGTTCCGCCCGGGTCCGCTGGTCATCGCGCCCGAGGGTGGGATCGCCAGCGAGCATTCCATCGCCGCCCTGCACGGCTGGGTGCGCGAGGCGCTGGCCTCGGATCGCGACGCTGCAGTGCAGGCAGTGCCCGCCACGGCGACAGCCACAGCCACAGCGACCGGGACGGCGGGATGAGCACGATGCGCGCCATGGTGCTGATGGGGCACGGCGGGCTGGACAAGTACGCTTGGCGCACCGACTGGCCGCGCCCGACGCCGGGCCCGGGCGAGGCACTGGTCCGCGTGCTGGCCTGCGGGCTGAACAACACCGACGTGAACACCCGTACCGGCTGGTACTCGAAGGGCGTGACGGGCGCCACGACGGGCGAGGCCGAAAGCGATGCCGACCCCGCCGACAGCACCTGGGGCGGGGCGGGCATCAGCTTTCCCCGCATCCAGGGCGCCGACGTCGCCGGCCGGGTCGAGGCGGTGGGCCAGGGCGCCGATCCCGCGCTGGTCGGCCGGCGCGTGCTGATCGACACGTGGCTGCGCGACTGGGACGACCCGCTGAACATCGAGAAGATGGGCTACTTCGGCGCCGAGGCGGACGGCGGGTTTGCCGAATACACCACCGTCGACGCGCGCAACGTACACCCCATCGACTGCGCGCTGTCGGACGCCGAGCTGGCGAGCTTCCCCACCTCGTGGGTCACGGCCGAGAACATGCTGAACCGCGCCGCCGTGGGCGCGGGCGACAGCGTGCTGATCACCGGCGCCTCGGGCGGCGTCGGCTCGGCGCTGATCCAGCTCGCGCGCCGGCGGGGGGCCCAGACGATGGCCATCGCGGGGGGCAGCAAGGCGGACCAGGTCCGCGCGCTCGGCCCCACCGCGGTGATCGACCGGGCAGCCACGGCCGATGCCCGGGCGCTGAAGGCCGCGATCCACGCCGCCATCGGGCGGAACACCGTCACCGTGCTGGCCGACGTGGTGGGCGGCGACGCGTTCCCCACGCTGCTGGAGCGGGTGGCCCGCGGGGGGCGCTATACCTGCGCCGGCGCCATCGCGGGGCCCATGGTCCAGCTGGACCTGCGGACCCTTTACCTCCGCGATCTGACCTTTACCGGGGCGACGACCGTGCCGCCCGGCACATTCGCCGACCTGGTCGGCTACATCGCGCAGGGCGAGGTGACGCCGGTGCTGGCCGCGACCTACCCGCTGGAACGGCTGGCCGAGGCGCAGACCGCCTTTATCGCCAAGGCCCACATCGGCAACATCGTCGTCGTGCCATGAGCGTGCCGTGAAGATCGCGGGGCTCACCGTCTGGGCCAAGACGCTGCCGCTGGCGCAGCCCTATGCGCTGTCGGGCGGGCGGCTGAGGCTGGACAGCCTGGACTGCACGGTGGTGCGCGTCGACACCGACACGGGCCAGGCGGGGTGGGGCGAGGGCACGCCCTGGGGCCACACTTACGTGGTCGCCCACGGACCCGGCATCCGCGCCGGGATCCAGACGCTGGCCCCCGCGATCTTGGGCCTGGACCCGCGCCAGGTGGGCGTGGTCGAGCATGCGATGGACCGCGCCCTGCCCGGGCATCTCTACGCCAAGGCGCCCGTCGACATGGCGTGCTGGGACATCGCGGGCCAGGCGGCGGGGCTGTCCATCGCCGATCTCCTGGGCGGCGCGTTCCCGGGCGCGATCCCCATCGCCTCGTCGGTGCCGACGGACACGCCCGAGGCGATGATCGCCCGCATCGGCGCCGAGCGCGCCCGCGGCTACCGCGTCCACTCGGTCAAGATCGGTGCGGACGCGGGCGCCGATATCGCGCGCATCCGGGCGATCGAGGCTGCGCGCCTGCCGGGCGAGCGCATTCTCTACGACGTCAACCGCGCCTGGAGCCGGCGGCAGGCGTTGGCCGTCATGACCGCGGTCGCCGACCTGCCCATCGCCGTGGAACAGCCGGGCGAGACGCTAGACGACATCGCCGCCATCCGCCCGCTGACCCGCCTGGCGATCAGCGTGGACGAGCGGCTGGAGACGCTGGGCGACATGGTCCGCATCGCCCGCGACGGGCTGGCCGAGATCGTGAACATCAAGCTCAACCGTGTGGGCGGGCCCAGCAAGGCGCGGCGCATCCGCGACGTGGCCCTGGCCCACGGCATCGACGTCTACGTCATGGCCACCGGCGGCACCGTGCTGGCCGATACCGAGGCGCTGCACCTGGCGCAGACCGTGCCGCCCGAGGCGCGGCTCGGCGTCTGGTGCTGCCAGGACATGATCGCCACCGACCCAGCACCCGGCCGCGGCCCGCGCCGGGTGGACGGCACCCTGACCGCCCCCAGCGCGCCGGGCCTGGGCATCGCGCCCGACCTGGCGTGGCTGGGCGCCCCTGTTGCGGAGTACCGGGCATGAAGGACCTCGCGCTCGCCGGCTGCCGGATCGCCGAAATCGCGCTCTGGCAGGTGCCGCTGACCAGCCACGAGACCTACTACATGGCGGCGGGCAAGACCTGCGCGACGGTCACGACCTCGGTCCTGCGCCTGACCACCGCCTGCGGGCGCGAGGGGTGGGGCGAGGCGTGCCCGATCCCGGGCTACCTGCCCGCCTTCGCCGCCGGCATCCCCGCGGGCGTCGCCGAACTGGCGCCCGTGCTGCTGGGCGCGGACCCCGTGGGCCCCGAGGCCGCGATGGCCCGCTGCGACCGGCTGCTGCCGGGGCACGAGGCGGTCAAGTCGCTGATCGACATCGCGCTCTGGGATCTGACGGCGCGGGTGGCGGGGCTGCCGCTCTATGCCCTGCTGGGCGGGCGGCAGGCCGAGACGCTGCCGCTCTATCACTCGCTGACCTGTGTCGCGCCCGAGGCGATGGCCGCCCGGGCCCGCGCAGCGCAGGCCAGCGGCATCCGCCAGTTCCAGGTGAAGCTCGGCGCCGACGACGACTGGCAGGCCGACGTCGCGCGCCTGCGCCTGGTGCGCGAGGCTGTGGGTCCCGGCCCGTTGGTCTATGGCGACTGGAACCGCGGCAGCACCACGCTGACGGCCACCCGCGTCGGCCGGGCGGTGCGCGACCTGGACGTGATGCTGGAGCAGCCCTGTGCCACGCTGGCCGAATGCGCCGCCGTCCGCCGCGCCACCGGCCTTGCGATGAAGATCGACGAAGGCGCCCACGACACCGCCAGCCTGTTGGAGGCGCACGGCCTGGGCTGTATCGACGCGGTGGCGCTAAAGCTGTCCAAGTTCGGCGGGCTTTCGGCCCTGCGGCGGGCGCGGGATCTGTGCCTGGCGCTGGGGATCCAGATGATGATCGAGGATACCTGGGGCTCGGACATCGCCACGGCCGCGGCGCTGCACCTGGCCGCCGCCACGCCGCCCGCCGGCGTCGTCAACGTGTGCGACCTGTCGGGGTACGTGGCGCCCCGGCTGGACCCCGCAGCACCCGCGCGCCGCGACGGCCGCATCGCCGTGCCCCAGGGGCCGGGCCTGGGCGTCGCGCCCGACCCCGCCGTGCTGGGCGCCCCCCTGGCCCGCTTCACCCCGGAGACCGCCCCATGCTGAAGCTCGTCTCGCAGGACGACTGGATCGCCCGCGCCCGCGCCGTACTGCCCGCCGGCGGTTTCGGCAACTTCGACCCCGGCATCGTGCTGGTCGAGGGCCAGGGCGCCCGGGTGCGCGACGCCGACGGGCGCGACTACGTGGACCTGCTGATCGGCTCGGGCCCCATGCTGCTGGGCCACGACCACCCGGAGGTGCGCGAGGCGATCCACGCCGCCGTCGACCGGGGGTTGACGTTCTTCGCCTCGAACCCCGGCGGGATCGAGCTGGCCGAGGAGATCTGCCGCGCCGTCCCCTGCGCCGAGCGGGTGCGCTACGTCTCGACCGGGGGCGAGGCGGACATGTACGCCATGCGCCTCGCCCGCGCCTTCACCGGGCGCGACAAGATCCTCAAGTTCGAGGGCGGCTACCACGGCATGTCGGCCGAGGCGCTGATGTCGCTGGCCCCCCGCGCGCCCGGCGCCTTCCCCCACCCGGTGCCCGACACCGCGGGCGTGCCGGCCGAGGTTGCCGGGCACATGCTGGTGGCACCCTTCAACGACGCCGACTATGCGCGCGACCTAATCGCGGCCCACGCGGACCGGATCGCCTGTGTGATCGTCGAGCCGCTGCAGCGCCTGATCCCGCCCGCGCCAGGGTTCCTGGCATGCCTGCGCGAGGAGACCGCGCGCCACGGCATCGTGCTGATCTTCGACGAGGTGGTGACCGGGTTCCGCCTGGCCTATGGCGGCGCGCAGGAGGCATACGGTGTCGTCCCCGACCTCTGCACCCTGGGCAAGATCGTGGGCGGCGGGCTGCCGCTGGCCGCCATCGCGGGGCGGGCCGACATCATGGCCCATTTCGACCGCGCGGCGGTGGGCGAGGCGGGCTTCACCCTGCAGATCGGCACGTTGAGCGGGAACCCCGTGGCCGCCGCCGCGGGGCTGAAGACGCTGGAGATCCTGCGCCGTGCCGGCAGCTACGACCGGCTCCGTGCCAACGGCCGGGCGATGATGGCCTCGCTCGGCGATGCGCTGGCCGGGGCGGGCGTGCCCCACACCGTGGTCGGCGACCCGGTGCTGTTCGACGCCGTGCTGGCGGCCCCTCCGGTCGCCGACTACCGCGACGTGCTGCGCGCCGACGCCGACGCCACGGCCAGGTTCAACGCGGCGGTACGTGCGGCCGGGGTGCTGAAGCCGCCCGGCAAGGTCTACGCCAGCCTGGCGCTGACCGAGACGGACCTGGCCGAGGTCGACGCCGCCTTCCATGCCGGGGCCGCCGCCGCCGTCGCCGCTGCCTGAGCCCGTTCACCCCATCGCAACCCGGCCCGGGCCACGCAGTGGCCCCCAGGATGCCGCCGCCCGCGGGGCGCGCCTTCGGCCGCGGACCCCGAGCCGCGGAATGGCCGGCGACCCGGCGCCGTCAGGCCCTATGTCCCGCGGCTGGTACCGCAGACGGAGGGACCTGTGGCCATCACCAACCGCGCACTCGCACAGGCGTTCGATCCCGGCCGCCTGCGGGCCGAGTGGCTGGGCAACGCGCGCGCCGACCTGATCGCGGGCCTGGTCGTCGCGCTGGCGCTGATCCCCGAGGCGATCGCGTTCTCGATCATCGCGGGCGTGGACCCCAAGGTCGGGCTCTACGCCTCGTTCTCGATCGCGGTGGTCTGCGCCATCGCGGGCGGCCGGCCGGGCATGATCTCGGCCGCCACGGCCGCGACCGCGGTGCTGATGGTGACCTTGGTCAAGGAGCACGGGCTGCAGTACCTGCTGGCCACCACGGTGCTGGCGGGGCTGTTGCAGATCGGCGCGGGCGTGCTGCGGCTCGGCCAGCTGATGCGCTTCGTCTCGCGCTCGGTCCTGACGGGGTTCGTCAACGCGCTGGCGATCCTGATCTTTATGGCGCAGATCCCGGAACTGATCGGCGTGCCGGTCGCCACCTACCCGCTGGTCGCCGTCGGGCTTGCCATCCTCTACCTGCTGCCGAAACTCACCAAGGCGATCCCTGCGCCACTGGTGTGTATCCTGGCCGTCACCGGCATTGTGCTGTGGGCGGATATCGAAATCCGGACGGTCGGCGACATGGGCGCGTTGCCCGACACGCTGCCGATGTTCCTGCTGCCCGACATCCCGCTGACGCTGGAGACGCTGGCGATCATCTTCCCCTATGCGCTGGGCGTCGCCGTGGTCGGCCTGCTCGAAAGCCTGATGACCGCCTCGATCGTGGACGAGCTGACCGACACATCCTCGGACCGCAACCGCGAGTGCGTGGGCCAGGGGCTGGCGAACTGCGCGACCGGGTTCCTGGGCGGCATGGCCGGCTGCGCGATGATCGGCCAGTCCATCATCAACGTCCAATCCGGCGGGCGGGGGCGGCTCTCGACCTTCTCGGCCGGGATCTTCCTGTTGGTGCTGGTCGTGTTCCTGGGCGACCTGGTCAGCATCATCCCCATGCCCGCGCTGGTGGCGATCATGATCATGGTGTCGGTCGGCACGTTCTCGTGGGCCTCGATCGGCAAGATGCGCGAGCATCCGATGTCCTCGTCCGTGGTGATGGTCGCCACGGTGGTGGGCGTGGTCGCCACGCACAACCTGGCCATCGGGGTGCTGATCGGCGTGCTGCTGTCGGGCATCTTCTTCGCCGGCAAGATCGCGCAGATCTTCCGCGTCCGCTCGACCCTGGCCGAGGACGGGCGCACCCGCACCTACCAGATCGAGGGGCAGCTCTTCTTCGCCTCGGCCGACGCGTTCGCCGCCGCGTTCGACTATGCCGAGGTGCTGGACCGCGTGGTCATCGACCTGACCCGCGCGCACATCTGGGATATCTCCAGCGTCGCGGCGCTGGACACCGTGGTGCTGAAGTTCCGGCGCGAGGGGGCGGAGGTCGAGCTTGTGGGCCTGAACGCGGCCAGCGAGACCATCGTGGACAAGCTGGCCGTGCACGATAAACCGGGCGCGCTGGACGACCTGATGGCGCACTGACAGGCAGCCAACGCCGCCGCTGTAAAGATCGCGCCGTACGGGGTTTTCCGCGACGGCCCCACGACCGACGCCCAACGACCGACGACCCGCGACCGTCGCCCCGCGACCGACGACCGACGACCGACGACCGACCCCGGAGAGCATGCGCCGTGACCGCCACCATCCTCACCTGCATCGACGGTTCGGTCTATTCGTCCAGCGTCGCCGACCATGCGTCCTGGGCCGCCGGGCGACTGGGCGCCGGGGTGCAGTTGCTGCAGGTTCTGGGCCGGCGCGAGGCCAGCTCGGACGACCGCTCGGGCCGCATCGTCGCAGGCGCGCGGCGCCAACTGTTGGAGGAACTGGCGCAGCTGGATGCCGAGCGCGCCAAGCTCCTGCGCTCGCAGGCCCGGCTCGACCTGGAGGACGCCGCCGCCCGGATCCGCGACGCCGGCGTGGCCGAGATCTCGACCATGCTGCGCCACGGCGACCTGCTGGAAACCCTGCACGCGCTGGAAGCCGGCGCCGACCTCACGGTGATCGGCAAGCGCGGCGAGGCGGCGGACTTCGCCAAGCTGCACCTCGGCTCGAACCTCGAACGGATCCTGCGCAGCGCCCGGCGCCCGGTGCTGATCGCCTCGCGCAGCTTCCAGCCGATAGAGCGCTGCCTCGTCGCCTTTGACGGGCGGACCAGCGCAACCCGCGCGGTCGACGAGATGTCGCGCTCGCCGCTGTTCAGCGCGCTGCCGATCCAATTGGTGATGGTCGCCGACCCCTCGCCCGAGGCCGAGCAGAAACTGGCCGCGGGTGCGGCGCAGCTCCGCGCCGGGGGGCTGACGGTCGAGACGACGCTGCAGCCCGGCGCGCCCGACACGGTGATCGCCGATCTGGTCGAGGAGACGGGCGCCAGCCTGCTGGTGATGGGCGCCTATGGACACTCGCGCCTGCGCACGCTGGTGATCGGCAGCACGACGTCCGAGATGATCCGCGCCTGCCGTGTCCCCATCCTGGTCTATCGCTAGGCCCCGCCGCGCGGACGGCTGCCCCATCGGGCCCGACCTGCCGGATCGTGCCTTGGCCTGGCGGACGCCCGAAACAGCGGCAAAGACCCTGCGGGGCCTCGGTCCTTGGCCAGGGCCTGGATGGCGCGGGGGGGACCGTCGCACGGCCGATCGATACCGCAACGCTTGTCGCTGGGGCTTTGACGGCAGAGGACGGGCTACCGGCCCCGCCCCGCCCCGGCCCCGCCTTCGCCCCGGCCCCGCCCCCGCCGCGGCCGTAGCCCGGAAAGGACCCGAGGGGCGGCCGCGGCGGGCCGCCCCTCGTCTTTTGCTGCCGGCTGCGGACCCCGGGCGGGGCGTGCAGGCCGGTTTCCGGCCCGGTCAGGCCAGGTCGTAGCGGTCGGCGTT
>JBCCMW010000087.1:0-12599 GCA_039026175.1 Pseudomonadota bacterium | reverse complement strand
GCCGATGATCGACATCCACACCATCGGCGCGGGCGGCGGGTCGATCGCCCACCGCGAGGCGGGCGGCGCGTTCAAGGTGGGCCCCCGGTCACCGTCGGCTCGGTCCCGCCGTGGCCATAGGCCGCCGGGCCCGGCCGCGCGCCGGCCGACCGGGGGCCCACCTTGAACGCGCCGCCCGCGTCGCGGTGGGCGATCGACCCGCCGCCCGCGCCGATGGTGTGGATGTCGATCATCGGCACCATCAGCGGAAAGCCCGCGATCCAGGTGTCGCGCGGCGTCGCCTCGGCGAACCGACCGTCGACCACGATGCCGATATCGGCCGAGGTGCCGCCCACGTCGAAGGTGATCAGCGACGCGCGCCCCGACAGCCCGCCGGTCCACGCGCCGCCCAGCACGCCGGCGGCAGGCCCGCTCAAGAGCGTCACCACCGGGCGCTCGGACACCATCGCCGCCGTCGCGACCCCGCCGTTCGAGGCCATGATGTGCAGATCCGCCGTCAGGCCCGCGTCGCCCAGCTGCCCCTCCAGGTCGGCCACATAGCCGCGCACCTTGGGGCCGACAAAGGCGTTGATCGCGCTGGTCGTGAACCGCTCGAACTCGCGGAACTGCGGCGAGACCGAGGACGAGGTGGTGACGAACGCGTCCGGGTGCTCCTCCAGCACGATGTCGCGCGCCCGCGCCTCGTGGCTGGGGTCGAGGTAGGCGAACAGGAAGCAGACCGCGATCGAGGTGATGCCGGCATCCCGCAGCGTCCGGGCGGCGGCGCGCACCGCGTCCTCGTCCAGCGGCACCAGCACCTGGCCCGACGGTGGGGCGATCCGGTGCGGCACCGTCAGCCGGTGGCGGCGCTTGATCAGCGGCCGATCCTGCCAGGGGATCTCCTGCTGGATCGAGAAGTGCTTGGGCCGCTGGTGGCGGCCGATGTGGATGATGTCGCGGTAGCCTTCGTTGGTGATCATCCCACACTCGGCGCCGTCATGCTCGAGGATCGCGTTCGTCGCGGTCGTCGTGCCGTGGTAGACGTGGTGCACGCTGTCGCGCGCGATGCCGACGCGCTCGCACAGCCCGCAGACCCCCTCGATCACGCCCAGCGCCGGGTTCTGCGGCGTGGTCGGCACCTTGTGGATGCGGGTCGACCCGTCACCGGTGTCGTGGAACACGATGTCGGTAAAGGTGCCGCCGACGTCGACGCCGATGAGACGCATGCGTTCGCTCCCGTCTTTCGTGTGCTGGGGCGCTGGGGATCGCGCCAGGGGTGAGCGGATCAGACCACTGAACTGGGCGTGTAGAAAGGCTGCAGCGCGCCGGGGTCGTAGTAATCGCGGTAGAATTTCTCCACGTGGGGAAGCAGCTGCTTGGCCAGACCGCGGCGCTCGACCTCCTCCTCGGTCAGCGCGCGGGTCAGGTCGCGGCGCAACGCGTCCAACGCCGCGGCGCGGTCGACGCGGGTAAACGCCCCTTGGGCATAGATCACCTCGCCGGCGCACATCACCAGGTCGACGCCGTCGGTCTTGGCCCGCTGCACCACGGCGTCCAGCACCGGATAGTCGGGGTCCAGGAACGGATAGGCCAGCTTGTCCCAGTCGACCAGCACCAGATCGGCGCCCTGCCCTTCGGCGATGCGGCCGATCTTGCCCCGGAAGGCGGTGGTGGCGGCGCCTCCGGCGGTGGCCATGCGCAGCACCTGCGCCGCCGTCGGGACGCCGTCGCCCATGCCGGGTGTGCGGTGCGCGTTCAGCACCAGGCGCATCTCCTGCAGCATGTCGCGATCGTCGTTGATGCCGGCCTCGTCCATCCCCATGGCAGTATTGACGCCGTGCTTCTCCCACACGTTCAGCGGCCCCACGCCCGAGCGCAGGCGGAAGTTGGACGAGCAGTTGTGGCAGATGTTGGTGCCCGTCTCGGCCACCCGCTCGATGTCGGACTGGTTCAGCCATACGCCGTGGCCCAGCGTCATGCGCGGGCCCAACAGGCCGAAACGGTCGATGTACTCCAGCGCCGTGCCACCGCCCCGCCGGCGCGCGTACTCCTTCTGGTACGCCGTCTCGACCAAATGCATGTGCAGCGGGGCGTCGAAGCGCTCGGAGGCATCGGCCAGCCGCTCCAGCGCCGTGTCCGAACACCAGTGCAGGTTGGCCGGGGCTAGCTGGATCGCGATGCGCTCGTGGTTGTGATAGTGCGCGTGCAGCGTCTCGAACATCGCCATGAAGTCGTCGAGGTCCATGCCGAAGCGCGCAAAGTGCCGCTCCATCGGCGGGCGCAGATCCTCGGGCAGCGACGCGACAAAGCTGGCGTCGTCCTGATAAACCAGCCGGTTCTGGTCGCGCAGCGCGAACGAGTAGCTGACCCGCATGCCGATATCGTCGTAGGCGCGCAGCACCTGATGGGCGCCCGCGGTCACTGCGTCCAGCTTGCCCGGCAGCCAGCCGTGGATGTGCTGCACCGTGGTGACGCCAGAGGCGATCATCTCGAACGCCGAGTACAGCGTGTCCAGGTACAGGTTCACCGCGCGCGATACGAGGCGCGTGACGAACCACAGCTCCAGCGGCATATCGGGCGAGCCAAGCTGCACCGGGGTCAGCCCGACATGGTGGTGCCCGTTCACAAAGCCCGGCAACAGCACCTGCCGCCCCGTGCCGAGGACCGGCAGCGTGGGGTGGGCGGCGGCGATCTCGTCATAGGGTCCGACAGCGCGGACCTTGCCGTCCTGGACCAGCACGGCTCCGTCGTCGATCTGGTGCCAGGCGTGTCGGTCGCAGACGCCGGTGATCACGTGGCGCCCGCGCACGATCCTAGCGGCCATCACGGTCCCTCCGTCGCGTTGCCGTGCGCCCGCGGCGGGCGGGCGGGGTCGCAGCCCCGTGGGATGACACGCCGGTACGCGCCATCAGCCCGCCTCGGCCCCGGGCGACGCCGCGCCGGGCGTGACGGCAGAGACCCTGGCCCCTGCGGTGCGCCGAGCGTGGCGACGGATCGCCCGCAGCGTGCGGGCATGCGCGCCGGGGCGCGCCGTCCGCGTCGTGGCGCGCGCCGTATGCGTTGTCGACGCCGCCATGCCTGTCGTTAAAGCAGACAAAGCACCCGCTTTAAGCATCCAGTGTCGATCCACATCGAAACCGATATTGGCACCGATATTGGCACCGATATCGGCACCGAAATCGGCACCGAAATCGGCACTGGGCGGGCTTCGACCGCGGCGATCCCCAGACTGCTCGCACGTAACGCCCTTCCATGTGCTGTATTCCGGCCCCGGCCCCGGGGTTTCGGTCGGCCGAGCGATCGCGAACCAGGTCAGTGACCGAGGATGCAATCGCTGTGCCGTCTCTATTCTGCAACCGATCCCGCCGTGCTGTGGCGGCGTCGAGGCGCGGTGGTTGTCACGCCGGCCGGCGCCGTCGCGACCGACGTGGCACGCGACTTGCCGCGGGGCGACACCAGAGGAGATCCCATGACCGCATTCGAAGCGCGCACCCGGCTCGGCATGCTGACCCCGTCGTCGAACACGGTGCTCGAGCCGCTGACCGCCGCGATGCTGGCCGACCTGCCCGACGTCAGCGCCCATTTCGGCCGGTTCACCGTGCTCAAGATCTCGCTCGAGGACGACGCGCTGGGCCAGTTCACGACCGAGCCCATGCTGCAGGCGGCCGAGCTGCTATCGCACGCCAAGGTGCAGTCGATCTGCTGGAACGGTACCTCGGCAGGCTGGACCGGGTTCGACAGCGACCAGGCGCTGTGCGCCGACATCGAGGCACGCACCGGCGTGGCCGCCTGCTCCTCGGTCCTGGCGCTGAACGAAATCCTGGGGATCACCGGCGCGCAACGGGTGGCGTTCGTCACCCCGTACCTCGACGAGATCCAGACCGCGATCAACGCCAACTACCAGGCCGCGGGCTTCGAGGTGGTGGCCGACCGGCACCTGGGCGACCCCGGTAACTATTCCTTCTGCACCTACAGCGAGACCCAGATCGCCGAGATGTGCCGCGCCGTGGCGGCCGAAAAGCCGGACGCGATCTCGGTCTTCTGCACCAATTTTCGCGGCGCCGGGGTGGCCGAGGCGGTGGAAGCCGACGTCGGCATCCCGGTCTATGACACGGTGTCGACGGCGCTGTGGAAGTCGATGCGGCTGTCGGGCGACGATCCCGCCCGGATCCGCGGCTGGGGCCGCATCTTCGATGTCTGAGCCCGGGCGCGACCTGGTCGGCTATGGCGCGCATCCGCCCTCGATCCTGTGGCCCAACGGCGCGCGCGTTGCGGTGTCGGTGGTGGTCAACTTCGAGGAAGGGGCCGAGCAGCAGGTCGGCGACGGCGACCCGGTGTCCGAGCGGGTGGGCGAGGTGCTGAGCGTCGTTGCCCCCGGCACGCGCGACATGGGCCAGGAGCAGATCTTCGCCTACGGCATGCGCGTCGGCCTGTGGCGGTTCCTGCACGCGCTGTCGGCCACGTCGACGCCGGCGACCTTTTACTTTTGCGGCCGGGCAGCCGAACGCGCGCCGGCCTCTGCCCGTGCGGTGGCGGATGCGGGCCACGAGGCCGCCTGCCACGGCTGGCGCTGGCGCCCGCACGCCGACTATCCCGACGCCGAGGCCGAGCGCGCCGAGCTGCAACGCGCCGTCGATGCGATCCAGGCCGCGACCGGGCAGCGCCCCGTCGGTTTTTTCTGTCGCGGGTCCGAGAGCGTCTGGACCCGCGCTCTGCTGCGCGAGCTGGGGTTTCTCTACACCTCGAACGCGTTCGATGACGACCTGCCCTACGATGACGCCGGTCTGACGGTGGTGCCCTACAGTCTGGACACCAACGACATGAAGTTCTTCCACCCCAACGGCTTTGTGCGCGCCCAGGACATGGTCGACTATGTGCGCGACGCGCTGGACCAGCTTTTGGCCGAGGCCGAGCGCGGGCGGTCCTCGACGCTGTCCATCGGCTATCACCTGCGCATTGCCGGGCGGCCGGCGCGGTTTCGCGCGTGCAGCGCCGTGCTCGAACACCTGGCCGGGCTGGGTGATCTGATCTGGCGGGCGCGCCGGGTCGAGATCGCCCGCCACTTCCGTGCCGCCGCCCCGGCCTGAGCCCCCTTCGACCCACCCCCATGGTCCTGGACCAAGCGAGAGGAGACCCCCCGCGATGAAGCACCCCCTGATGATCGCCGCCGCTACGGCGCTGCTGGCAGGGACCGCCGGCGCCGAGACGTCGATCCGCGCAACCGGATTGGTCTCGACCCACAAGTTCCACACCGCGCTGGAGAAGGAGTTCTACGAGAGCCTGCCGGACAAGACCGGCATCCCGCTGGCCATCAACTTCAACCCGCTCGACGTGGTCGGGGTAAACATGCAGGACACCCTGCGCATGG
Organism: Pseudomonadota bacterium; assembly: GCA_039026175.1. Taxonomy (GTDB): domain Bacteria; phylum Pseudomonadota; class Alphaproteobacteria; order Rhodobacterales; family Rhodobacteraceae; genus Thermohalobaculum. Next base: position 7,252 of record JBCCMW010000087.1, on the reverse strand, counting down.
TCCGCACCGGCGCGTTCGACATCGTCGAGACCACGGTCGGCGCCGCCGCCCGCGACGACGCGTTCATCGAGGGCATCGACCTGATCGGCGTCTCGACCTCGATGGAGCAGCTCCGCGACGCGGTCGAGGCGTTCCGCCCCGAGCTGGAGAAGCGCGTCGCCGAGAAGTTCAATGCCAAGGTGCTGACGCTCTGGCCCTACGGCCCGCAGGTCTTCTACTGCAACGCCGAGATCACCGGGCTGGACAGCCTGGAGGGTCTCAAGGTCCGCTCCTACACCCCGTCGATGTCCACCCTGTTGCAGGCCGTCGGTGCGACCCCGGTGACGCTGAGCTTCAAGGAGGTCTACCCCGCCCTGCAGCGCGGCGTGGTGGACTGCGCCATCACCTCGCCCACCTCCGGCAACACCGGCAACTGGCCCGAGGTGACGACCCACTTCCTGCCGCTCGGCATCTCGTGGTCGGTCAACGGCCATTTCATGAACCTGGACACCTGGAACAGCTTCTCAGACGAGGAGAAGGCCAAGCTGGAGGCCGAGTTCGCGACGTTTGAGCAGGCGTTCTGGGATCTGGCGATGCAGAACAACGGCTGGGCCATCGCGTGTAACACGGGCGGCGACGGGTGCGAGAACTACACGCCTTTCAGCATGACGCTGGTCGAGCCCAGCCCCGACGACCAGGCCGCCGTGACCGCAGCGACCATGGAGAAGGTGCTGCCCGGCTGGGCCGAGACCTGTAACGCCAGCTTCAGCGACTGCACCTCGATCTGGAACGCCACTGTGGGCAAGGTCCGCGGCATCGAGCTCGAGTAACCCGGGCACCCGGGCGCGCCACCCCGGCGCGCCCGCTCTCCCCAACAGCGGCCAACCGCGCGAGGCTTTGCATGCGCATCATCGGCATCCTGGCCGGCTACGGCTTTCTGGGCCTGTCGCTCCTGATCGTGGTCGAGATCTTGGCGCGCAAGCTGCTGAACCTCTCGATCCAAGGCGTCGACGAGATCGGCGGCTATGTCGTCGCCGTCACGGGCACCGTGGGCATGGCGCTGGCCGCGGCCGATCGGGCGCACACCCGGATCGACGTGCTGCTGGTGCGCCTGCCGGCCCGGGTACAAGTGGTGCTCAACGTGCTGGCCTACCTGTGCTTGGCCGCCGCGGCCGCCTTTATGGCCTACATGGCCTGGACCACGCTGGACGAGAGCATCGCCTTCAACTCGGTGTCCTCGACGCCGCTGCAGGTGCCGCTCTCGATCCCCCAGTCGATGTGGCTGGGCGGTTTGTTGCTGTTCGGCGTCACCGCGCTGGCGATGGCGGTGCGGGCGGTGCTGGCCCTCCGCCGCGGCGCGGCCGACGCCGAGCGGCTGCTGGCCCCCACGACCGTTGTCGAAGAGATCGAGGAGGCGCGGCGGTGATCGATCCTGCGGGCGCCGCCATCGGCTTTCTCATCATGCTGGGGCTGATGTTCATCGGCCTGCACGTGGGCGTGGCGATGCTGGCCTGCGGCATCCTGGGTGCGCTGGTCTACTTCGGCCCGCCGGTGCTGCTGAGTTTCGGCACCAATCTCTGGTCGGTGATGAACGACTTCCTGCTGACCACGATCCCGTTGTTCGTGCTGTTGGGCGAGTTGCTGCTGCGCTCGGGCATCACCAAAAACATGTACGACAGCCTGTCCGACTGGCTGAGCCGGCTGCCGGGCGGGCTGCTGCACACCAACATCGGCGCCTGTTCGATGTTCGCCGCGGTCTCGGGCTCCTCGGTCGCGACGGCGGCGACCATCGGCACCGTGGCACTGGACGAGTTCAAGCGCCGCTCCTACTCGGAACCCCTGGTGCTGGGCACCATTGCGGCCGGGGCGACGCTGGGCATCCTGATCCCACCGTCGGTCAACCTGATCATCTACGGCGCGCTGACCAACACCTCGATCGGGCAGCTCTTTGCCGCCGGCATCGTGCCGGGGCTGCTGTTGACCGCGCTCTTCATGGCGGTGATTGCGTCTGTTGCGCTGATCCGCCCTTCGGTCGCCGAGCGGGTGACCGTCGCGCCGCCCCGGGCCGAGCGGTTGCGGCGCCTGCGCCACCTGGCCCCGCCGCTGGGGATCTTCGTCGTGGTGATGGGCGCGATCTATGGCGGTTGGGCCACGCCGACCGAAGCTGCGGCGCTCAGCGTCGTGCTGGCCTTCGCGCTGGCCGCGGTGAACGGGACGCTGAGCTTTGCGATGCTGCACGAGGCGTTCGTCGCCACGACGCGAACGTCGGCGATGCTGATTTTCATCATCGCGGCGGCGTTCTTCCTGAACTTCATCGTCGGCATCCTGGGCGTGCCGCAGGCGATGACCAACTATGTGGCCTCGCTCGGGCTCGGCCCGACCGAGATCCTGTGGCTGCTGGTGCTGTTCTACCTGGTGCTCGGCTGCTTTCTGGAGACGCTGTCGATGATGGTCGGCACCATCCCGGTGGTGATGCCGGTGATCCTGCACCTGGGCATCGATCCGGTATGGTTCGGGATTTTCCTGGTGATCATGATGGAGCTGGCGCTGATTACCCCGCCGGTGGGCATGAACCTCTATGTGGTGCAGGGCGTTCGCGGGCGGGGGCAGCTGTCGGACGTCTATCGCGGGATCGCGCCGTTCGTGGTGGCGATGCTGGCGATGGTGGCGCTGATCATCCTGATCCCCGAGATCGTGATGCTGGTGCCCGAGGCGCTGTATTGACCGTGCCATCGTCGATGACGTCGTCGGGGCCATCGTCGGGGCCATCGTCGGGGCCATCGTCGGGGCCATCGTCGGGGCCCGACGGGCTGGCGACGGCGCAGCGGCTGTTCGAGACGCTGGCGCGCGAGACGGCCGACCCGCCCGGCATCACCCGCGCGAGCTATGGGGCGGGCGAGGGGTTGGCGCATCGCCTGATCTTGGCCGAGGGCGCGCGACTGGGCCTGGAGCGGCGGGTCGATCCGCTCGGCCACAGCTATCTGACCCTGCCGGGGCGCGACCGGGCGGCGCCCGTACTGATGGTCGGCTCGCATCTCGACAGCGTGCCCCACGGCGGCAACTTCGACGGCGCTGCCGGCGTGGTCGCGGGGCTGGTGCTGCTGGAGCATCTTGCCGCCGGGCCCCCACCGCCGGTGGATGTCACGCTGATGGCGATCCGCGCCGAGGAGATGATCTGGTTCCCCGAGCATTACCTCGGCAGCCGCGCGGCTTTCGGGCTGTTGCCGCGCGAGACGCCCGACCGGCTGCGGCGGGCCGATACCGGGCGCACGCTGGCCGATCATATGGCCGAGGCCGGGTGCGACCCCGCACCGATCCGCGAGGGGCGGGCGACGTTGGACCCCGCGCGCATCCGCGCCTTTGTGGAGCCGCACATCGAGCAGGGACCGGTTCTGGTGGACCGCGGTATCGCGGTCGGCATCGTCACCGCGATCCGGGGCAACCGGCGCTATCGCTATGCCTCGATCCGCGGACGCACGGCGCATGCCGGCGCCGTGCCCCGCGCGGCCCGGCGCGACGCCGTGCTGGCCGGTGCGGCGCTGGCCGTCGCGCTGGAGGCGGAGTGGCAGCGGTTGGAGGCGGCCGGCCACGATCTGGTGCTGACCATCGGCCAGTTCGCGACCGATGCCGCGCGCCACGGGATCACCAAGGTGCCGGGCGCCGTCGACTTGACGCTGGATTTTCGCAGCAGCGATCCCGCGACGCTGGACGATTTCGACGGGTTTCTGCACCGCACCGCCGGCGCCATCGCCGCCGAGCGCGGCGTTGCCGTCGACCTCGGCCATGGCACCCGGGCTGCCGAGGCGGCGATGCACCCGCGGCTGCGGGCCGAACTGGCGGCGGCGGCGCGCGCGATCCGGGTGCCGGCGGTCGACATCGCTTCGGGCGGCGGCCACGACTGTGCGGTTTTCGCCGGGCAGGGCATCCCGTCGGCCATGCTGTTCGTGCGCAACGACGGCGGCAGCCACAACCCGCACGAGGCGATGGATCCGCACGACTTCGCCGCGCTCTGCCGTGTCCTCTGCCGCTGGGCCAAGGCGCATCTCGCCGCCTAGCGTTGCCTCCGACCTTGCGGAATCGCGGCTGGTCGCCGCGATGCTCGGTTGCAGGGAACAAGCGTCGCGGGTGGGATGCCGAACGACGTTTTCGACGGCGTCGAAGGGGGAGGGGTGGGGCTGAGAGAAGCCCGAGGGGGCTTCTGATCGAGCGTGTTGCGGGTGCCGGGCCGCGTCAAGGACGAGCGGGCGCTGCCCGTCGCCTGGCGGCGACCCTAGACCCGGCCCGCCACCCGCGCCTCGCGCCCGGCGGCGCGTGGGTGAGTGACCGGGCGGGGCGCACGCGGTTCAGGGGGCGTCGGGGGGTGGCAGCGCGCCGGGGGGTTGCAGCGCGTCGGGGGGTTGCAGCGCGCCGAGCGCGGCGGAGACGCCGGCGAGGCCGCCGCCGGGGCGGAGCGCGAAGCGGCCGACACGCGGTTTCGGGGCGGCGAGGTCGACCATGGCCCGCAGCGTCAGCGCCCCCGCCGCCCCGCCGTCGATCACCGGGACGGCGCTTGCCGCCTGCACGCGCGCGGCAGCCCCGGCCAGCACGGCGCCGACCAGCACGACGACGTCGGCGCCCGCCTCGGCCAACCGGCCCGCGGCAGCGGCCAGCAGGCGGTCCACCGCCGTCTTGTCGCCGGGGCGATAGGCGGCCGGGGCCTCGACGCTCTCCCACCCCGCGAGATCGCGCTCGAGCGCGCAGTGGGTCAGCGTCTCGGCGTAGAGGGGCGCCACCGCGCGGCCCATCGAGACATAGCCGATCCGCCCGCCCAGCATCCGCGCCATCGCGACCGACGCCTCGGTCATGCCCACCACGGGCACCGACAGCGCCTCGCGCAGCGCGTCGAGCGCTGTGTCGAACGAGACGGCCAGCATCACGCCGTCGACATCCCGGTGCCGGGCGGCGGCGTCCAGCACGCCGTGCGCGGCGACGGCATTGTCGACCCTGGTCTTGATGATCGCGGGGCCGAAGGCTGGCGTGCAGGGCACCACGTCGGCCGCCGGGCCGAGGGCGGCGCGCATCGCGTCGGCGACCGTGTCGGTCACATAGGGCGTCGTGTTGGCGTTGAGGCAGAGCAGGCGCATCAGAACGGGTGGCCGGGCAGGTCGCGGGTCAGGTGCGTCCCGCGCCGCGCGGCATCGACCAGCGCGCCGTCGCGCACCACCACGCGCCCGCGCAGGAGCGTGACGACCGGCCAGCCGGTCACCTCGAACCCCTCCCACGGCGTGTAGTCCGAGCCGTGGTGTAGCGCCGCCTGGCGGATCGTCTCGCGCCGCTCGGGGTCCCACAGCACGATGTCGGCGTCCGAGCCCACCGCGATGGTGCCCTTGCGCGGGTACAGCCCGTAGAGCTTGGCGTGGTTGGTCGCGGTGACGGCGACGAAGCGCGTCAGGTCCAGCCGCCCTTTGCCGACGCCTTCCGAGAACAGGATCGGCAGGCGCGTCTCGACGCCCGGGATGCCGTTGGGGATATGGCGGAAGCTGTCGCGCGCGCCTGCGGTGTCCTTACCCTCGGGGCTGAGGAACAGGAACGGGCAGTGGTCCGAGGAGTAGAGTTCGAAGTCCCCCTGCTCGAGCCCCGCCCAGCAGGCCGCCTGGTTGGCCGCGTCCCGCGGCGGGGGCGAGCAGACGTACTTGGCGCCGTCGAAATCGACCCGGTCCAGATCGTCCGCCGTCAGCGTCAGGTACTGGGGGCACGTCTCGGCATAGACGCGCGCGCCCCGGGCCCGGCCGCGGCGGATCTCGTCCAGCGCCGCGCCGTTCGAGACGTGGACGATGGTCAGCGGAACGCCCGCGATCTCGGCCAGGGTGATCGCGCGGTGCGTCGCCTCGCGCTCGACCGGCACGGGGCGGGTGGCGGCGTGGAAGTAGGGGCCGGTGTCGCCCGCACGCTCGGCCCCCTCGCGCAGGAAGTCGATGGCGTCCTCGTTCTCGGCGTGGACCATGACCATCGCGCCGTGGCGCTTGGCGACGGCCATCACGTCCAGGATCTCGCGGTCGGTCAGGCGCATCCCGGGATAGGTCATAAACACCTTGAAGGACGTGTGCCCCGCCTCCAGCAGCGCGGGCAGGTCCTGGCCCAGCGTCCGCGGATCGGTGCGGTTCACGATCAGGTGGAAGCTGACGTCGATGTGGCAGTTGCCCCGCGCCTTGGCGTGATAGGCGTCGACGGCCGCGCGCAGGGTCTGCCCTTCCTCGGGCAGGCAGAAGGGCAGCACCGTGGTGTTGCCGCCGAAGGCCGCTGCGCGGGTCGCGCTCTCGAAATCGTCGGCCATCACCACGTTGGGGCCCGAGGGTTGGGCGATGTGCACGTGGCTGTCGATGCCCCCCGGCAGGGCCAGCAGACCGGTCGCGTCGATCACCTCGGCCGCCTCGCCCAAGTCTTGGCTGAGATCGCGACCCAGCGTGGCGATCACGCCGTCGCGGATGCCGATGTCGGCGGGCACCACGTCGGCCGCCGTGGCGACGCGCGCGCTCTTGATGATCAGGTCGTAGCTCATGCAGCGTTCCTCGGGCTCCAGGCGGGCAGCCCGCGGGCGGCGCGCCAGCATTCGGCGATCTGGCGGCGCGAGGCAAACCACACGCTGCCGCGCCGCTGGATGTGGGCGAGCAGCGCTTCCAGCCCGCCGATCCGCGCCGGCCGGCCGATGGTGCGCAGGTGCAGGCCGATCGACATCATGCGCGCTGCGTCCCACCCCTCCTCCCACAGCCGGTCGAAGGCCGCGATGCAGTAGCGCGCGAAATCCTCGCCGTGGACGAACGCGCCGCCGGGGCGAAAGCGCATGTCGTTGGTGTCGAAGGCGTAGGGCAGCACCACGTGCTGGGCGGTGCCGTGCCGCTCGATCCGGGGCAGGTCGTCGTCGTAGGCGTCGCTGTCATACAGAAACCCGCCGTGATCCAGCAGCAGCGCGCGGGTATTGGCGCTGGAGGCCGAGCGCGTGTGCCAGCCGACCGGCGCGCTGCCAGCGATGCGGGTCAGGGTCTCGTGCGTGCGAGCGATCACCGCACGCTCCGTCTCGATGTCGAGCGCCGCGTGCGTCTGCCACAGATAGCCGTGGCAGGCGATCTCGTGCCCGCGGGCCACGGCGTCACGGATCAGCCACGGCGTGCGCTCGGCTGCCCGCCCGCAGGTCGAAAAGGTGGCCGTGACGCCTGCCCGCTCCAGCGCGCGGACGATGCGGCGATAGCCGGCGCGGGGGCCATAGGCGAAGTGGCTCTCCATACAGGGGTCGGGG
>JBCCMW010000086.1:0-12652 GCA_039026175.1 Pseudomonadota bacterium | reverse complement strand
TCGACATCCCAGAAGTCGGCCCAGTTCTGCGGCCCGTCCTCGCCATAGGTCTCGGTGTTCCAGGCGAACACGGTCGAGAACACGTCGGTGCCCACGCAGTGCTCGGTGTAGAGCCCGGGCAGGAAGTCGGAGACGTCGATGATCGAATAGTCCAGCGGCTCCAGCAGCCCCTCGGCGGCGGCGCGCGCGGCCGAGCCCGAGCCGGAGGCGACGATGTCCAGCGTCACCGCGCCGGTCTGCACCTGCAGGCGCACGTCGGACATGCCGCCGTAGGTCTCCTGCTTGACCTCGATGCCGGTGTCGGCCGAGGCCGGCTCGAACAGCGCCTTGGACTGGGCGTCCTGATACGAGCCGCCCCACGAGGCGATGGTCACCGACTGGGCGGTCGCCTGGGTCGCGCTGGTGGCCGCCAGCGCGACGCCGGCTGCCAGCATGGCCGCCAGCGCTGTGCCCTGCCTGGCCGCGGTGCGGTGCGATGCCGTTGGGTGGGTCATGGAAGTCCTCCTCGTCGTTGCGGCTCGCCGGGGGTGGGCGGGCCGTTCTGCCAGGGTTGCGTCGGCCTCGGCGCCGTGTCGGCGGTGCGTCGGCCGGTGCACGAGGGTGCCCGGCCCCGCGCCGCGCTGCACCCCGACCGGGGCCAGCGCTGCGCGAGCGGGCGCGGCGGTCAGGCGAGCCCGGCGCGGCGCCGGTCGAACCGGTCGAGCGCGCGGTAGAGCGCCACGGCGGCGGGCAGGAACCAGGGCCGGCCCGCATAGAGCGGGCGGCTCGGAAAGGGCAGGCCGTCGAAGGCGGTGCGCCCCTCGGCCCGGCCGAGCACGGCCAGACCGGTCTTCATGCCCAGATAGCTGGCCATCGCCACGCCCGAGCCGCAGTAGCCGCCGGCATAGTGCACGCCCTCGTGCCGGCCGCAGTGGGGCAGGGTGTCGAACGTATAGGCCACGGTGCCCTGCCAGGCGTGGCTGATCCGCGTATCGGCCAGTTCGGGAAAGATCGCGGCCAGATCGGCGTGCAGGCGCGGGCCGCTGACGCTGGCCTCGGTCTCGCCGGCCGAGACGCGGCCGCCGAACACCACCCGCGTGCCGTCGGGTGAGGGGCCGTAGTAGTAGACGACGCGCCGCGTGTCGCAGGCGATGCGCCCTGTGGGAAACAGCGCGCGCATGGTGTCGGGCGCCACCGGCTCGGTTGCGATCACGTAGCTGCCGATCGGGATCACGCGCCGCCGCAGCCACGGGGTGAGCGCGCCGGTATAGCCGTTTGTCGCCACCACCACGTCGCGTGCGCGGACGGTGCCCTGGGGCGTCGTCACCTCGATCCCGCCGGCGCGCCGCTGCAGCGACAGCGCGGGACAGTGCGCCACCACCTGCACGCCGCTGCCCAGCGCCGCGCGCAACAGGCCGCGGTGGTAGCGCGCCGGATGCAGGCTGGCGAAGGCCGGGAACACCACGCCGCCGGTGTAAAAGCCGGTGCCGAGCTCGGCGCGCTGTTCGGCCGCGGGCACGGCGAACGCCTCGACGCCGTCCTCGCGCATCGTGCGCTCGGCCCGCCGGGCCAGGTCCTCATAGTGCGCCGGCGTGTGCGCTGCGTGGAAGCGGCCGTTGCGGCGAAAGCCGCAGTCGATCCCCTCTTCGGCCAGAAAGTCGCCGATCCAGCCCAGCGCGCTGCGGCCCTCGGCCCGGATCGCGGCAGCCCGCTCGGCCCCGTGGCGCCGCGTCAGCGCCGCGCGCGAGGGTTTGATGCCGGTGCTGATCTGGCCGCCGTTGCGGGTGCTGCAGCCCTCGCCCGGCGCGCCGGCCTCCAGCACCAGGGTGGTGCGGCCGCCCCGCGCGGTCTGCAGCGCGGCGTTCAGGCCGGTGTAGCCCGAGCCGATCACCACCACGTCGGCCGCACGGGGCAGCGTGCCCGGCAGGGCCGGCGGCGGGCCCAGCCCCTCGAGCCAGTACGGCGTGGCGCGAAAGCCCGGGGCAAACGGCGGCGTCGCCGCCAGGGCGGGCCGGTCCTCGCTGGAGCGATCGATTTCCGCTGGGGCGTTGCGCAACACCATTGCTCTCTGTCGTCTCCGCGTTGGCAGAACCTTCTCCTCTGGGATGTACTGCGTCAACGAAGACGTGTCGGCGCCGCCCCCACCCGGCATCGAGGGGCACCACAGACCGGCCGTCGAAGGGAAGACGACGCTTCTGAAGGACGACCACATGACCGAGACGACCGGGACCCCGCCCCCGCCGGGTCCCAGATCGGCGTCGGCCGCAGCGCCCGACCCGATCCCGCACGCGGTGCCCGACCTGGCAGTCGATGGGGCCGCGAATGGAGCCGCCGACGGGGCCGTCGATAGGACCCTCCATGGCGGCCTCGGTGGGTTGCCGATCCCAGTGCCCATCCCGGTGCCCATCCCGGTGCCCACCGCGCACGAGGGCGCCTATCTCGCCTTCCAGCCCCGGATCCGCCGCGGCGCCTTTTTCGAGGCGGCTTGGCGGCACGGGTGTCGGCGCTTTTCGGTGTACAACCGCACCTACATCACCGGTGGGTTCGCCGACCCGGTGGCCGAGTACTGGCAGGTGGTCGACAAGGTCGCGCTGTGGCCGGTCATGGGCGAGCGTCAGATCCAGATCGACGGCCCCGACGCGGCGCGTTTCGTGCAGTACCTGACGCCGCGCGACATGCGCGCCTGTGCCGTCGGGCAGTGCAAGTATGCGCCGATCACCGCGGCGGACGGCGGCATCCTGTCGGACCCGATCATCCTGCGCCTGGCCGAGGACCGGTTCTGGATCTCGACCTGCGACAGCGACCTCGAGCTCTGGGCCAAGGGCGTCGCACTGCATGCCGGGATGGACGTCGCGATCCGCGATGCGGGCGTGTCGGTGCTGCAGATCCAGGGTCCGCGGTCGCCCGATGCGCTGGCCGCGCTGTTCGGCGACGCTCTGCGGCGGCTGCGCTATTACTGGAGCGTCGCGGTACCGTTCCGCGGCACCTCGCTGCTCGTATCGCGCACCGGCTGGAGCGGTGAGTGGGGCTACGAGGTCTATCTCGCCGACCCCGGCCTCGGCGACGCGCTGTTCGATGCGCTGCTCGAGGCCGGCGCGCCCTGGGGCATGGCGCCCGGCGGGGTGTCGCAGATCCGGCGGATCGAGGCGGGCATCCTGTCCTGGGGCGTCGACATGACGGCGGCCGACACGCCGTTCGACGTGGGGCTGGATCGGCTGGTGGCGCTGGACACGCCCAATCGATTTGTCGGGCGCGCAGCACTGGAGCAGCGGGTGGCCGAGCCCGCAACGCGCGCGCTGGTGGGGCTGACGCTGGATGGTCCGGCGCTGCCGCCGAACGAGGACGTGCTGGCGCTGAGCGCCGGCCGCCGTCCGGCCGGGCGGCTGACCAGCCTGCGCCACAGCCCGCGGCTGCAGGCCAATATCGCGCTGGCCCAGGTCGCGGTCGAGCATCGCGCCCCCGGCACCGTGCTGCAGGCCGCCACCGTGCACGGCCCGCGCCGGGCGACGGTCACGCCGCTGCCGTTCCTGTCCAAACGCCAGCAGGCCTCCGCCAGCGTCGCCTGAACCGCCGCACCCGGCCTGCCCCAAACGCCAGCCCAGCCGGCCAGCCCCGCCGGCCTGCCCCTCCGGCCTGCCTCCCCTGCCAGCCCCGCCGCCGGCCAGCCCGCCCTGCCGGCCCGAAAGGCTAGTCCAGCCGGCCAGCCCACCCGGCGAGCGCGGCCGCCCTGCCAGCCCCGCCGCCGGCCAGCCCAGCCGGCCAGCCCGCCCTGCCAGCCCGAAAGGCCAGTCCAGCCGGTCTGCCCACCCGGCCAGCGCGGCCGGCCAGCGCAGCCGCCCTGCCAGCCCGACAGGCTAGACCAGCCTGCCTGTCCGACCGGCCTTGCGCAGGGGGTCGACTGCGAAGGGCGGCCCCAGCGGGGTGGTCAGACCGGGCCGCCGGGCCGCCTGATCCCCAACAGTCTGCCCAACAGCTTGCCTGCCAGCTTGCCCGACGGCTTTCCTGCCAGCTTTCCCGCCAGCTTGCCCGATGGGGGGCGGTGGTCGCAGACTGTCCGCCCCGGCGCGCTGCGCGCGGCTTTCGCCTGCCCCCCTTGCGGAACGGTCGGCAGCCGTTCCGTGCGCGCCGAACGACAGACCATCGAAGGGGAGAGGGACGCATGGCGAACGACGGGCCCGCGGGGCTGATCAGCCGGGCGGCGGTGCTGCACCAGAGCCCAGCCGACCGGCCCTATGCCGACACGCGGCCGCTGCGGATCGACACCGTCGAGCTGGACCCGCCGGGGCAGGGCGAGGTGCTGGTCCGCATCGCCGCCGCCGGGCTGTGCCACTCGGACCTCTCGGTGATCAACGGCGACCGGCCGCGCCCGGTGCCCATGGCGCTGGGCCACGAGGCGTCGGGCATCGTCGAGGTCTGCGGCCCCGGCGTCCGCTCGGTCGCGCCCGGCGACCGTGTGATCATGGTCTTCGTCCCCTCCTGCGGCCACTGCGCGCCCTGTGCCGAGGGGCGTGCAGCGCTGTGCGAGCCGGGTGCTGCGGCCAACGGGCGGGGCGAGTTGTTGGGCGGCGGCGTGCGCATGCGCCTGGGAGAGCATCCGGTGCACCACCATGTCGGGGTCTCGGCCTTTGGCGAACGGGTCGTGGTGTCGGAACGCTCGCTCGTGCCGGTCGACCGCGACTTGGCGCTGGACCACGCCGCGCTGTTCGGCTGCGCGGTGCTGACCGGCATGGGCGCGGTGGTCAACACCGCGCAGGTGCGGCCCGGCGAGACGGTGGCCGTCGTCGGCCTGGGCGGTGTCGGTCTCTCGGCGGTGCTAGGCGCGCTGGCCGCCGGCGCCGCGCAGGTGATCGCCGCCGACATCGACCCCGAAAAGCTGGCCTTTGCCCGGGACCTGGGCGCCACCGCCACCGTCGACACCCGCGACCCCGATGCCGTGGCCGCGGTCAAGGCGCTGACGGACGGCGGCGTGCGCGCGGCGGTCGAGACGGCAGGCGTGGCCGCGGCCTTCGCCTTTGCCTACGAGATCACGCGGCGCGGCGGGCAGACCGTGACCGCCAGCCTGGCGAATCCGGCCGTCAACCTGTCGCTGCAGCACGTGCGGCTGGTGGGCGAGGAACGTACCGTGCGCGGCAGCTACCTGGGCGGCGGCGTGCCCTCGCGCGATATCCCGCGCTATATCGCGCTCTACCGCCAGGGCCGGCTGCCGGTGGATCGGCTGATGACCTCGAGCGGGCCGCTGGAGGACATCAACGCCGCCTTCGACCAGCTGGCCGCGGGCAAGACCGTGCGCCACGTCATCCGCATGATGGACGTCTGAGCGCCCGCCTGGGCGCCGCCGAAAAAAAGGGGGGAGACAGGCAATGCACCGCTTTCAGCACTTTATCGATGGCGCCTATACGGACCCGGCTGAGGGCGCGTGGTTCGAGAGCCACAACCCCTATACCGGCGAGGTCTGGTGCGAGGTGGCCCGCGGCACCAAGGCCGACGTCGACCGCGCCGTCGCGGCCGCCCGGGCGGCGATGACCACCGGCCCCTTCGCCCGCATGACGCCGACCGAGCGGGGCAAGATGATGCGCCGGCTGGGCGATCTGGTGGTCCAGCACGGCGCCCGCCTGGCCGAGATCGAGGTGCGCGACAACGGGAAGCTGATCGCCGAGATGGCCGCCCAGCTTAAGTACCACCCCGAATGGTGGTGGTACTATGCGGGCCTGGCCGACAAGATGGAGGGCAGCGTCGTCCCCATCGACAAGCCCGACCATCTGGCCTTTACGGTGCACGAACCGGTGGGCGTGGTCGGCGCGCTGACGGCCTGGAACTCGCCCCTGATGTTCGTGGCCTGGAAGGCCGCGCCCGCCATCGCCGCGGGCTGTTCGGTGGTGATCAAACCGTCCGAGTACACCTCGGCCTCGACGCTCGAGTTCGCGGCGCTGACGGTCGAGGCCGGCTTCCCGCCCGGCGTCTTCAACGTGGTCGCGGGCCTGGGCCCCGAGGCGGGCGCCGCCCTGGTCGAGCATCCGGATGTCGCCAAGGTCTCGTTTACGGGGTCCGACAGCACGGGTGCCAAGCTCTATGCCGCAGCCGCGCTGCAGATGAAGCGCGTGTCGATGGAGCTGGGCGGCAAGTCGCCCAACATCGTGTTCGACGACGCCAACCTGGATGCCGCGGTGTCGGGCGCGATCTCGGGCATCTTCGCCGCCACCGGGCAGACCTGCATCGCGGGCTCGCGGCTGTTGGTGCAGAACTCGGTGCGCGACCGGTTCGTCGACAAGCTGCTGGAGATCGTCAAGGACGCCAAGATCGGCGACCCGATGCAGCCCGACACCAACATCGGCCCCGTCACCACGCCGCCCCAGTATGCCAAGATCCTGGAGTACATCGACGTCGCCAAGTACGGCGGCGCCACCCTGGTGCACGGCGGCAAGCCGGCCGAGGGCCCGGGGGTACAGGGCAGCCAGTTCATCGAGCCCACGGTTTTCGTCGACGTCACCAACGACATGCGCATCGCCCAGGAGGAGGTGTTCGGCCCCGTCCTGTCGATCATCGGGTTCGACGACGAGGCGGAGGCCGTAAGCCTGGGCAACGACGTGATCTACGGGCTGGCGGCGGGCGTGTGGACCCAGAACATCGGCCGTGCGGTGCGCATGTCCAAGGCGCTTCGGGCAGGCACCGTTTGGGTCAACACGTACCGCGCCGTCAGCTACATGATGCCGTTCGGCGGCATCAAGCGGTCCGGCACGGGGCGCGAGAACGGCATGGCCGCGATCCACGAGTTCCTGGAGACCAAGGCCGTGTGGATCAACACCTCGGACGCGTTCCCCGCCAACCCGTTCGTGATGCGCTAGGCGCCTCGGCGGGTCTGCGACCCGCGTTGCGGCAGCGCCGGGTGGGCCGCGGCATTCGGCGTTGACAGCGTCGCGGCGGCGCCCCTACCGTTTGTGTGCAAATGAACAGGCGGGGCGCGCGCAGGTGACCGGCGAGTACTTTGCACCGACGCGGCTGGACGAGGCGCTGGACGTGCTGGCGACGCGCGACGCCGTGGTGGTGGCCGGCGGCACCGACTATTACCCCGCGCTCGGCACCCGCGCGGAGAGGCGCGATCTGGTCGATCTGTCGCGGATAGCGGGCCTGCGCGGGATCGAACGGCTGGCCGACGGCAGCCTGCGCATCGGGGCCGCGACGACGTGGAGCGATGTGGCGCGCGCCGCTCTGCCCCCGGCCTGCGCCGGCCTGCAGGCCGCGGCGCGCGGGGTCGGTAGCGTGCAGATCCAGAACAGCGCCACCCTGGCCGGCAACCTGTGCAACGCGTCGCCCGCGGCCGACGGTGTGCCGCCGCTGCTGACGCTGGATGCGGCGGTCGAGATCGCGGGCCGATCGGGCCGGCGGCACCTGGCATTGCAGGACTTCATCCTGGGCCCGCGGCGCACCGCGTTGCGGCCGGGCGAGGTGGTGGTGGCCATCCGTCTGCCCGCCCCGCCCGCCGGCGCCGTCTCGGCGTTCCACAAGCTGGGCGCACGGCGCTACCTGGTGATCTCGATCGCGATGACGGCGGTCGTGCTGAGCCTGGGGCCGGACGGGCGGATCGCGGCGCTGCGGGTCGCGGTGGGCGCGTGTTCCCCCGTCGCGCGGCGGCTCGGCGCGCTGGAGGCCGAGGCCGTGGGCAGGTATGCCGACACGCTGGCCGTGACGCCCGCGCATTTGGCGCCGCTCAGCCCCATCGACGACGTGCGCGCCGATGCCGCCTACCGCCACGAGGCCGTAGCCGAGCAGGTGCAGCGCGCGGTGCGGGCGGCCGCCGCGGTCGCCGCTGCCGCTGGGGCGGGCGCTGGGGCGGGCGATGGATAAGCGCGTCGGCATCGACCGCGTCGCCTTCCGGCTGAACGGCCGCGCGGTGGACCTGCGCGCGGGCGGGGGCGAGCGGCTGTCGCGGGTGCTGCGCGAGCGTCTGGGTGCGCGCGATGTCAAGGTGGGCTGCGATGCGGGCGACTGCGGTGCGTGCACCGTTCTGGTCGACGGTGCGCCCGTCTGCGCTTGTCTGATGCCGGTGCAGCAGGCGGCGGGCCGGCGGGTCGAAACCGTTGCGGGTCTGGTCGCCGAGGACCCGTCGGCCCAGCGGCTGGTCGCCAGCTTCGCCGACCATGGCGCGGCGCAGTGCGGGGTCTGCACGCCGGGGATGCTGGTCTCGGCCACGGCGCTCTTGCGCGAGGAGACCGCGCCCGATGCCGACGCCGTGGCCGATGCGCTGGGCGGCGTGCTGTGCCGCTGTACGGGCTATCGCAAGATCATCGACGCGGTGGTGCACGCCGGGTCACCCGAGCCCACGCCCACGCCCGCGGCGGACTACGGCGACTGCGGCGATTGGGGCGACGGGGGCAATCGACATGATCGGCGCGACAGGGGCGACAGGGGCGACAGGGTCGACCGGCGCGAGAGTGACGACTGGGGCGGCCGGCACGACCGGCGCGACGGGCGGCCCGGCACGTCGATCCCGCGGCTGGATGCGCGGGCCAAGCTGGACGGAACCGAACGGTTCGGCGACGACGTCGCGCCTGCAGACGCGCTGGCGCTGCGCATCGTGCGCTCGCCCCACCACCGCGCGGCCTTCGCGCTGGGTGACATCGCCGCCTGGCGCGCGCACCGGCCCGGCATCGTCGCGGTGCTGAGCGCGGCGGATATCCCCGGCATCAACCGCTTCGGCGTGATCCCGCCCTTTGCCGACCAGCCTGTCTTCGCCGAGAGCGAGGCGCGCTTTCGCGGCGAGGCGGTGGCCGCCGTGGTGGGCGAGCCTGCCGCGATCGAGGCGTTGGACGAGGCCAGCTTCCCCGTCGCCTGGACCCCGCTGCCGGAGACGCTGACGATGGACCAAGCCACGGCGCCGGAGGCGGCCGACCTGCACCCCGGGCGCGCGGGCAACGTGATGTGCCGCGGCCGCGTGGCCTGTGGCGACGCCGATGCGGCGCTGCGCGCGGCCGATCTGGTGGTCGAGGGCCGCTTTGCGACCGCCTTCGTCGAGCATGCCTACATCGAGCCCGAGGCGGGCTTTGCCCGGCTGGTGGACGGGCGGCTGGAGGTGCACGCCTGTACCCAGGCTCCGGTGATGGACCGCGAGTGCCTGGCGCCGATCCTGGCGCTGGACGAGGCGGCGGTCCGGATCGTGCCCACCGGCGTGGGCGGCGGCTTCGGCTCGAAGCTGGACCTGTCGATCCAGCCGTTCCTGGCGCTGGCGACGCTCAAGACCGGGCGGCCGGTGCGCCACGCCTATGGCCGTCAGGAATCGATGCAGTCCACCACCAAGCGCCACCCGGGCGACATGCGGGTCCGGATCGGCGCGACCCGCGACGGCAGGCTCTCGGGCATGGCCTTCGAGGGGCGCTTCAACACCGGCGCCTACGCGAGCTGGGGACCGACGGTGGCCAACCGGGTCCCGGTGCACGCGTCGGGCCCCTATCGGCTGGCGGACTACCGGGCCGAGGCGATGGGCATCCACACCCATTGCCCGCCCTCGGGCGCATTTCGCGGCTTCGGGGTGCCCCAGGCGGCCATTGCGCAGGAGAGCCTGTTCGACGAGCTGGCCGAGCGGCTGGGCCACGACCGGCTGGCCTTCCGCCTGCGCAACGCGCTCGACAACGGCGTGCCGACGGTCTGTGGCCAGGTGTTCGACCAGGGCGTGGGCATCCGTGCCTGCCTGACGACGCTGCAGCCCGCGTGGGCCGCCGAATGCGCCGCGGCAACCGCGTTCAACCGCGCCCGCGGCACGCTGCGGCGCGGCGTGGGCGTGGCCAGCGGCTGGTACGGCTGCGGCAACACCTCGCTGCCCAACCCCTCGACCATCAAGGCCGGGATCCGCGCCGACGGCACAGTCGTGCTGCACCAGGGCGCGGTCGACATCGGCCAGGGCTCGAACACCGTGATCGCCCAGATCTTTGCCCATGCGCTGGGCGTGCCGGTGGGCGCGGTCGCGCTGCTCGGCGCGGATACCGACATCACGCCCGATGCCGGCAAGACCTCGGCCTCGCGCCAGACCTTCGTGTCGGGCAACGCGGCGCGCCTGTCGGGCGAGAGCCTGCGCCGCCAGGTGCTGAAGCTGGTCAACGCTGCCGAGACCTCGGTGATCGAGCCGGGTGCGGGGGTGCTCTGCATCCGCGACGGCGCCCGGCGGCACGCGGTCGAGCTGGCGCGACTGTCGGCCGACGGCGACGGCTACGTGCTGGCGGCGTGCGAGACCTATGACCCGCCGACCAGGCCGCTGGATGCCGACGGGCAGGGCGCGCCCTACGCCCAGTTCGGCTATGCCGCGCACCTGGCCGTGGTCGAGGTCGACCGCGCGTTGGGCACGACGCGGGTGGTCAAGCTGGTCGCCGCCCACGACGTGGGCCGCGCGATCAACCCGCTGCTGGTCGAGGGCCAGGTGCACGGCGGTGTGGCACAGGGGCTGGGGATGGCGCTGATGGAGGAGTACCTGCCCGGGCGCACTGAGAACCTGCAAGACTACCTGATCCCGACCATGGGCGACGTGCCGCCGATCGAGACGCTGATCGTCGAGGAGGCCGACGCCCACGGACCTTATGGCGCCAAGGGTCTGGGCGAGCACGCGCTGATCCCCACCGCGCCCGCGATCCTGAACGCCATCAAGCATGCGATCGGCGTGCGCATAACCCAGGTGCCGGCCACGCCCGCCCGGGTGCGGGCGGCGCTCCGCCGACAGGAGCACGAGCAGGCGCAGGCGCAAGGGCGGGAACCGGGGCAGCAGCGGGGGCAGGAGGGCGAGGATGGCTGACGGCGCCCCAAAGCCCGGCAAGATCCGCTGCGACGCCTGCCCGGTGCTGTGCTTCATCGCCGAGGGGCGTACCGGCGCCTGCGACCGCTATGCCAACCACGACGGCGCGCTCGTCCGACTGGACCCGCTGACCATCATCGAGGGCAGCGACACCGCCGTGGTGCCTTTTTTGCGCCACGGCGAGCCGGCCGCGTGGGACGGCGACATCGTGCAGGGCGACCGCCCGTTCGTCACCGCGGTCGGGGCCGGGACGACCTATCCCGACTACAAGCCCGCGCCTTTCATCGTGAGCCAGGAGGTCGACGGCATCGATATGGTCACCGTCGTGACCGAGGGCATTTTCTCGTACTGCGGCGTCAAGGTGAAGATCGACACCGACCGCCACATCGGCCACGAGCGCGACGTGGTGCGCGCGGCGGGCGAGCCCATCGGCCACGTCATGACCTCGGAGTACGGCTCCAAGATGCTGTCGCTGGGCGGTGTCGAGCACCTGACCGGCGGCTCCAAGGCCGAGGGGCGGGTGACCTGCGACGCGCTGCTGCGCCTCTGCAATCGCCAGGCGGTGGAGCTGACCGTGGGCGAGGCGGAGCATGCCACCACCGTCGTCGTAGAGGCCGGTGCAGCACCGGTGATCGACGGTGTGGCCGAGACGTTGATGCGCGTCGGCTGCGGCTCGGCCGCCATCGGCATGTTCGCCAAGCAATGGCACGGCCATGTCGACGAGGTCGTGGTGGTCGATGACCACATCACCGGCGTTTTGTCCGAGCACGAGGCGGGCAAGCAGCTCGGCATGGGGCGCACCGGGATCAAGATCCGCGGCCGCCGCTCGACGCCGGGGCGGTACTTCCAGGTGGCCGAGCCCGGCAACGGCTGGGGCGGCACCGACATCGACGACCCGCTGACGATCCTGGGACCGTTCGATCCCAAACACGCCTGGCCGGGGCTGACGCTGTTGATGGTCTCGACCACCGGCGAACAGTGCGCCTATTTCGAACTCGACGAGGCCCTGGTGCCGCAGCCGGCGCCGATCCCGGCGCGGCTGGCTGCCTCGGCCGCGCTGATCGCCGAGAACTGCGAGCCGTCGAGCTGTTCGGTGCTGTTCATGGGCGGGGCGGGCGGCAGCCTGCGCGCCGGGGTGACCGAGAACCCGGTGCGGCTGACCCGCTCGGTGCGCCAGCGGCTGACCCATGTCACCTGCGGCGGCGCCGAGGCGTTCGTCTGGCCGGGCGGCGGGATCACCGTGATGGTCGACGTGATGGCGATGCCGCCGGGCTCGTTCGGCCACGTGCCGACGCCGGCGCTGGTGGCGCCCATCGAGTTCACCATGCGCGTCGACGATTACCTGGCGATGGGCGGCTACGGCGACCAGATGCGGCGCGTCGAGGCGGTGGACACCGGCGGCGCGCGTCGCCTGTGCTGGCCGGCCAGCACGCGCGATCCGCTGGACGCCACGCACTATCGCTGGTCGGCCGAGGCCAGGGGTGCGGGCCGCGCGCGGGGCAGCGTGGGGGGCACCGCGGGGGCCAGCGCGGGGGCCAGCACGGGGGCCAGCACGGTGGGCAGCGCGGGGGCCAACACGGGGGCCAACACGGGGGGCAGCACGGGGGCCAGCACGGGGGCCAGCACGGGGGCCAGCGCGGGGGCCAGCGCGGGGGCAAGTATGGGGGGCAGCGCGGCGGGTGGGCCGTCAGGCCTGGTGGCCAACGACGGCGCGCGCGCCGGCGGGCGGCGGTCGTGAGCCACCGCGCGGCGTGGCTGCCCTGTGGCCGCCGGCTGCACCTGCAGCACGGGCCCATCGATCTGATCCTGGGCTGCGACCCCAACCCCGGGGCTGGGGTCTGGGCTTGGGCCGGGCCGGGGTTCGGGGCTTGGGCCGGGCCGGGGTTCGGGGCTTGGGCC
>JBCCMW010000085.1:0-12776 GCA_039026175.1 Pseudomonadota bacterium | reverse complement strand
CGTCGTACGACCGGCTCAAGGCCCGCGGCGCACAGTTCGGCCAGGTGAACGGGTGGGAGCGGCCCAACTACTTCGGCCCGCGGGCCTTGAGCCGGTCGTACGACGGGGCGGTCCGCAGCGGGCGGCAGGCCGGGCGCTCCTCGTCCGGGTGGTGCAGGATGTAGACGTGCTCGTACGCCTCCTCGTTCTTGCGCGCGGCGTATTCGCGGTTCATCCAGCGGCCAAAGCGCCGGGGGTCCAGCGAGAACATGTCGATCTCGGCCTCGCCCTCGGTGATCATTTGGGCCAGGTAATGCCCCGTGCCGCCTGCCGCGGTGATGCCGAAGGAGAAACCCTCGGCGAAGAAGAAGTTGTCGACCCCCGGGGCGGGGCCCACCAGCGGGTTGCCGTCCGGCGTGTAGCAGATGGGCCCGTTGTAGTCGTCCTTCAGACCCACCTCCTCGCTGGACGGGATGCGGTGGATGAAGCTCGTGTACTCCTCCTCGATCCGCTCCAGATCCAGCGGCAGCAGGTCGGCGCGGAAATTCTCGGGCACCCCGTGCACGGCCCAGGCCGGGGCGCCGCGCTCGTAGGGCCCCAGAATCCAGCCGCCGCGCTCCTCGCGCACGTACCACTTGGCGTCGGCGTCGCGCAGCACGGGATGCTCGGGGTTCTGGCGGCGCCAGTCCTGCAGCGCGGCGTCGGGTTCGGTCACGATGTACTGGTGCTCGACCGGGATGGCGGGGATGTAGCAGCCGACCATCGCGGCGGTGCGCTGGGCGTGGTTGCCGGTGGCGGTGACCACGGTCTCGCACTCGATGGTGAAGGGCTCGGCCGCGACCAACCGGCCGCCCTGTTCGTGCATCACGTGGCCGTCGACCAGCCAGTGGCCGTTCTGGCGGCGGAACCCGTCGACCTGGGCGCGGCGCACGATGTCGACGCCGCGCATGCGCGCGCCCTTGGCCATCGCTTGGCTGACGTCGGCGGGATTAATGTAGCCGTCGGTCGGGTGGTAGATGGCGCCGACCAGATCGTCGGTGCGCACCAGCGGATAGCGCGCGCCGATCTCGTTGGGCGACAGCCATTCGAACGGGATCCCGATGCTCTCGGCCGTGGCGGCGTACAGCATGAACTCGTCCATGCGCGCGCGCGACTGGGCCATGCGCAGGTTGCCGACGACGTTGAACCCGGCGTTGAGCCCGGTCTCGGCCTCCAACGTCTTGTAGAACTTGATCGAATAGTCGTGAATGTGGCTGGTCGCGTAGCTCATGTTGAAGTACGGGAGCAGTCCCGCGGCGTGCCAGGTGGAGCCTGCGGTCAGCTCGTCGCGCTCCAGCAGCACCGTGTCGGTCCAGCCCGCCTTGGCCAGGTGATAGGCGATCGAACAGCCGACCGCGCCGCCGCCCACCACAACCGCCCGTGCCGTTGTCCGCATCGCAAGATCCTCCGCCGCTGGTTGGGCTGGGATCGCATGGCGCCGTCGCAGCGGCATGGGGTCTTGCGACCGGCGCGTGCCGAAAATCGACATGCCGCGCGGGTGGCACGGCGAAACCGATGACCGACTGGCGGTTTAACCGTCGCGCAGCGCATCCAGCAGCCGGTCCGAGACATAGCCGTCCGGCACCTTGCCCGTAGCCGACTGGAAGGCGCGCACCGCGGCCCGGGTCTGCGGGCCGACGATGCCGTCCACGCCCTGGGTGTCATAGCCCCGGGCGGTCAGCAGGCGCTGCACCTCGCGCGTCTCGTCGCGGCTGAGCGCGCGGTCGTCGCGGGGCCAGGGCGCCTGGAAGGGCGGCGCGCCCTCGATCCGGTCGGCCAGGTGCGACACCGCCAGCGCATAGGACGTGGCGTTGTTGTAGCGCTTGATGACGTCGAAGTTGGGATAGGTGGCAAAGGCCGGGCCGTCGGCGCCCGCGGGCAGGATGATCTCGACCGTGTCCGCCGGGGTCAGCGCGCCGCCCACGGTCGGCCGAACGCCCAGCGCCGTCCAGGTGGCGGCCGACTGCGGCTTGCCGCCGGCGAGGCCATAATCGAACCCTTCGGGCAGCCGCACCTCGACCGCCGCGGGCGCGCCCTGGCGCCAGCCGAAGCGGGCCAGGTAGTTGGCGGTCGAGGCCAGCGCGTCCGCAGCGTCGGCCGACCAGACGTCGCGACGCCCGTCGCCGTCGTGGTCCACGGCATAGGCCTCGAAGCTGGTCGGAATGAACTGGGTGTGGCCCATCGCGCCGGCCCACGAGCCGACCATCCGCGCGGGCGCGATGTCGCCGGCGGCCAGGATGCGCAGCGCCGCCAACAGCTCGCGCTCGGCAAAGGCCTGGCGGCGGCTGTCATAGGCCAGGGTGGCCAGGCTCTCGATCACCCGCATGCTGCCGTAGTTGGCGCCGTACGCGCTTTCCAGACCCCAGATCGCCAGCACCACCGCGCTGTCGACACCGTGCTTGGCCTCGATCTCGGCCATCAGGACGGCTTTCTCGTCGGCCAGGCGCTGACCGTTGCGTACGCGCAGGTCCGAAACGGCGCTGTCTAGGTACTGCCAGATCGGTCGGGTGAACTCGGGCTGGAAGCGGTCGCGCTCCAGCACCGTGGCGTTGACCCGCACCCCGGCAAAGGCGTCGTCGAAGGTGGCGGCCGGGATGCCCGCGGCGAGCGCCTTGGCCCGGAACTGCGCGCGCCACGCGGCAAAGCTGGCCGGCGCGGCCACGGCGGTGGCGATCGTGTCGGCGCTGTCGGCGCTGGCGATCTCGGCCGGTGCCGGCGACGCGGTGGGGGACGTCTCGGCCGCCCCCGCTGGCGCCGCGGCAGGCGGCTCTTCGGTGGGCAGCGTCGCGGGACGCGATACCGGCAGGGGCGAGCGTTCGACCGCGCTGGCATCGCCCGGCACTGCGGCGCAGCCGGCTGCGAGCCCGACGCCCAACACGCCGGCCAGCGCCGCAGCCATCCCGGCCCTTCGCCGCGCCGCCCGCGGCACGGCAATGGCTGTTTCCGGGTCGATCCCTCGGCAACGCGCGCCGGGGTGGCCAGAGGGGGCCGCGACACCGACCCCAGGGCTGGCCCAGTAAGGGGCCAAGTGCACGGTCAAGGAACGGGCCACGGGACGGGGCGAAACGGGCATGCTGTCCTCACGCGACATCGACTGGCCACACTATGGCGCGCGTGCGGCGGGATCGAAAGCACAGCGCGGCGCTTTCGCGAGCACGTTGTGGCGATGGCTGCCGCTGGGTGGCGACGATCCCGTCCACGTTGCATCGTACCGGCACACCCGGCCCGCCGCGCTGGTCACCCCAGCCGACGCAGACCCAGGATCGCGCTCCCCTCGACGGCAGCGATGCGCGCGGCGGCCTCGACCAGCGGCTCGGCCGCGACGGCCATGTGGAAGGCGTTGGCGTGCAGCAGCCGGGTGGCATCCAGCATCACGCCCAGATGGCCGGGCCAGAACACCAGATCGCCGCGGCGGGGCGGCGTGTCGGGCGCCAGCAGGGGACCGTGGTCGCGCTGCTGGTCGCTGTCGCGCGGGAAGGCGATGCCGGCCGCGGCGAGCGCGCGCTGGATCAGTGCAGAGCAGTCGATGCCGTCGCCGCTGCTGCCGCCCCAGCGATAGGGCGTGCCGAGCCGCGCCTCGGCCACCGCCACCCAGTCGGGTGCCGTGCCGTCGAGCGGCGCGAGCTGGCCCAGCGGCACGAAGCCGCCGCCCGCCAGCCGCGCCCAGGGTCGGCTGGCGCCCGTGGCGGGGACCGTGTCCGCCATCGTCACCCGCGCCGGCCAGGGCAGGCGGGCGACGGGCGACCGGCGCACCGCAGGCTCGGCATAGACGTGGGCGTGGCTGGCGGCGACGGCGTGGGTGGGCTCGGGGCCCGGTTGGCCGAGGGCGCTGCGCGCCAGGTAGCCGACATAGCCGTCCGCTGCGGCCTGGGCCCAAACCCAGGCCTCGCCGATCTCGTAGGCCGCAACCCGCTCGCCCAGCACCAGCTGGGTGTCGGGCGGGCCGTCGACGCCGGGGGCGGGGTGCATGTCGGCCAGCGGGGCGATGACGGCCAAGGCCGTGGGCGCGGCATAGCGCGGCGCGTCGACGGTGCCGCGCAGATGCTCGGCCGCCAGATCCGGGCGCGCGGGGGTCAGGCGGCGGTCGAACGCGACAGCGGTCATCGGCGGCTCCCTGCGCGCACCCGCGCCCAGCGTGATCTTCTGGCGCTGCACGTGCGCCCAGCGTGGTGTCGGGCCGCCGCACCCGCGCTTAGCATGGTGTCGGGCCGCGCGTGGGCGCCCTGCGTGGTGTCGGGCCGCGCATGGGCAGCGTACATGCCTTACACCAAGTAGAGCCGCGCACACGCCGCTGTATAAAGTCGGGCCATGCACCCGCCCTCTGTTTGGTGGCGGGTCGCGCCGCGCGCCTTTTGTCGAGGCTGGTCGAGCCGCGCGCCGTGTGTTGTTGCGGGTCGCGCCGCGCGCTGGGTGTGGTGTCGGGTCGTGCCGCGCGCCATGGGTCGACGCGCGTCGCTTCGCGAGCTCGGTGCGGATCCGGGTTGCGCGCCCCGCGCGGATGGGCCATCGCGGGCCGGCTGGCCAGGGGCTGGCCGCGTCAGCGCGGCGGGTAGCGTTCCTCCAAAAGGGCCAGCACGGCGCGGGCGGCCTGGCATTCGCCCCCCATCGGCCGGCCGGGCCGGGTCTTGGGCGACCACGCGTAGCAGTCGAAGTGCAGCCACGGCACCGTGCCCACAAAGCGGCGCAGGAACAGCGCGGCCGTGATGCTGCCCGCCATGCCGCCCGCGGGCGCATTGTCCAAATCCGCGATGGCAGGCTCGATGTCGGCCTCGTAACCGGGCCACAGCGGCAGGCGCCACACCGGGTCGGCCACCCGGGCGCCGGCCTCGGCGATCCCGGCGGCCAGTGGCTCGTCGTCGGTGAAAAAGGGCACGACCTCGGGCCCTAGCGCGACCCGCGCCGCGCCCGTCAGCGTGGCGAAGTCGACGATCAGCTCGGGCTCGGCCTCGGCCGCCAGGGCCAGCGCGTCGGCCAGCACCAGCCGCCCCTCGGCGTCGGTGTTGTTGACCTCGACGGTGCGGCCGTTGCGCGCGCTCAGTACATCGCCGGGCCGGAAGCTGGCGCCCGATACCGCATTTTCCGCGATGGGCAGCAGCACGCGCAGCCGCACCGGCAGCTCCAGCGCCATGACCATGTGCGCCAGGCCCAGCGTGATCGCCGCGCCGCCCATATCCTTTTTCATCAACTTCATGGCGGCGGCTGGCTTGAGGTCCAGCCCCCCGGTGTCGAACGTGATGCCCTTGCCCACCAGGGTGACGGCCGGGTGCGCGGGATCGCCCCAGGTCATGTCCACCAGGCGCGGCGCCTGGGCCGATGCGCGGCCGACGGCGTGGATCAGCGGAAAGTTCCGCTCGATCAGCGCGTCGCCCGCGGTCACCTCGAACGCGGCGGTGTGCTGCTCGGCCAGGTGGCGCGCCGCCTCCTCCAGCCGGGCGGGGCCCATGTGGTTGGCCGGCTCGTTGATCAGGTCGCGGGCGATCAAGGCACCCTCGGCGATGATCCCCAACCGCTCGCCGTCCACGCCTTCGGGGACCATCAGCTCGGCCTGGGCCTCCGCCTCGTCATCGCCGTCGGCGCCGGTGTCGCCGCCCTTGAAGCGGGTGTAGCGATACCGCGACAGCAGCCAGCCGAGCGCCGCCTCTTCCGCCTCGCGCGGGGGCAGGGGGGCGGCCAAGCGGTAGAGCCCCGGCGGGGCGGCGGCGGCGACCTGACCCAACGCAAAGCGCACGCGCCGACGCTCGGCCGCCGTGCCCCAGCCGATCAGCATGCGACCGATCCGCCCGCCCTCGGCCGGCATGGCCAGCCGCTGACCCAGACGGCCGGTAAAGCCGTTGGCGGCGATCCAGCCGCGTTCGGGCGCGGGCAGCCCGGCGGCGTAGTCGGCGACGCCGTCGCGCGCGACCAGCACCAGGTCGACGGGCACGGTTTCGCGTGCTGCCGGCGAGGCACCAGCGGCCGTGTCGGTGTCGTCCGACGAAACCTCGTCGCCCTGGGTTTCGCCCTGGGTTTCGCCCTGGGTCTCGCCCTGGGTCTCGTCATGGGCATGGATCTGGGTGTGGATGTGGTCGTGGTCGGCGTCGAACCCGCCCGCGGCGGCACCCCCATCCTGTGGCGAGGCGTTCTGGTCGTCGGTCGCGCCATTCTGCGCGGCGGGGAGGCTGGTCATCGCGGGGCCTTTACGGATCGAGTCGCGCGGTGCGGCGGGCGACGCATACTGCAGCCGACAGAGTTAGGGGACCCTTGCACGCCAGGCGAGGCCGGCGGCGGCACGAAGTGGCCAACGCCCACCGGACAGGAAACGACGGTGTAATGATGGCGGCTCGGGCGCGGCGCGGGTGTGTAGTAGCCCGCCGAGCGGCGCCATCAGGGGCGTTTGCAGGGTGCCCACGTACGCTCGACGGCGGCCCAAATTGCGGCCTAACGCGACCCGACCGATCGCGGCGCGGTCAGCGCATGTGGGCGCAGCGCTCGGCCAGGGCGTTCAGGCTGATGTCGATGGTGCCGAGCAGCCGGTACACGGGGGCGCCGACGTCGCCGTCGCGGCGGGTGCGACCCGGGCAGGGTCGGCAGGGAGCGCGGGCACCGCGCTCCAGCGCCGCAGCGTCCTTGGACAGAGCCGCTAGGCCCAAATGGCCCGCGACGGCCACCAGATCGTGGGCGATAGCGGCGATTGCGGGCAAATCCTCGGTGCCGATCAGCTCGGCCAGACGGGCACGCCGGTCCGCCAGCTCCAGGCCGCCGTCGGCCAAGATCTCGCCCAGCGCATCCTCGCCCAGGTGCCGACCCAGGCGCTCGAGGTACTGATCGTCAACGATGGGTAGTTCCTGTCCCATGACCGGGTCCCGAGCCTCTACCATACGCTTGCCTTAGCCTTACACGCGGCCGAACCGACCCGCCGTCGGTCGATCGACACTGACCTCGCGACGCGGACCGTGAATAACTGTACGACAACTGTGGCATTCGTGGGGCAATCGGTTGCCCTCGGCGGACCATTTCGGCCACGACCGTGCATCATTTGCGACGCCTGTGTTCCTCGAGCCGCGGCATGATCTCGACGAAATTGCACGGACGGTGGCGGTAGTCGAGCTGCAGCGCCAGGATCGCATCCCAGGCGTCGCGGCAGGCCGAGGGCGAACCCGGCAGGGCGAAAAGATAGGTGCCGCCCGCCACGCCCGCGCAGGCCCGGCTCTGCACCGCCGAGGTGCCGATCTTGGCCATCGAAACGTGGGTAAAGACGGTCGCGAACGCGTCGATCTCTTTTTCGTAGACGTCGCGGTGCGCCTCGACGGTCACGTCGCGGCCCGTCAGCCCGGTGCCGCCGGTCGAGATGACGACGTCGATCTCGGGATCGGCGATCCAGGTGCGCAGGTGCGCGGCAATGGCGTCGCGGTCGTCGCGCACGATGGCGCGGGCGGCCATGCGGTGGCCGGCGGACTGGATGCGCCCTGCCAGGGTGTCGCCCGAGCGGTCGTCCCCGGGCGTGCGGGTGTCCGAGACGGTGAGCACCGCGATGCCGACGGCGATGAAAGGACGGTTCTGGTCCAGGCGCGCGCCGACGGCCGGGCCCGGGGTGGCGGCGACAGCGGCTTCGGTCGCGGTCGCCGGCGGCGCTGTAGCGGTCGTGTCGGTCATCGGCGCGGTCCTCCCTGCCTTGAGAGGTGGTTCGCCGCGGCGCCCGAAGCAAGCGGGCGTGGCATCGAGCGACCCGCCCGGCAGGTGCCTGTGCGCGGCGGGGCCGCGCCGGGCGGCCGATCAGGGCGCCCATGCGCCGGGGGTGGGGATGGGCAGGTCCAGGTGGGCCGCGACGGTCAGCCAGTCGGCCCAGGCCTCGCGCTTGGCCGACGGCGTGCGCAGCAGATAGGCCGGGTGGAAGCTCGGCACATAGGCGATGCCCGTGGGCCCGTGGGTGCGCCAGGTCCCGCGGGCGCGGGTGATGCCGCCGCTCTCGCCCGCCAGCGCGCGCAGCGGGGTGTTGCCGAGCACCATCAGCACCTCGGGTGCCGCCAGCGCGATGTGCCGCTCGAGCACGGGCAGGAAGGTCGCGATCTCGGCGGCCTCGGGCCGGCGGTTGCCGGGCGGACGCCAGGGGAGGACGTTGGTGATGTAGACCGCCGTGCCCGGATCCGGGGCGTCGCGGGCCAGGCCGATGGCGGCCAGCATCCGGTCCAGCAACTGGCCCGCGCGGCCGACGAACGGGCGGCCGAGGCGGTCTTCGTCGGCGCCGGGCGCCTCGCCCACGATCATCAGGCGCGCGCCGGGTCGGCCGTCGGCGAACACGAAGGAGCGGGCGCCGGGCTTGAGGCTCGGGGCTTCGAGGGCGCGACCGAGGGTGGCGAGGCGCTCGAGATCGGGCGCTGCCCGTATGGCGTCGAGCGAGGGCGGCTCGTCCGGGGCGGCGCCGAGTGCCGGGCCGGGTGCCGTCGCAGACGCCGCTGCAGATGCCGTGCGGGGCGCCGCGCGGGGCGCGGGTGCGGACGCGGCCTGGGCCCGCGCTGGCGGAGCGGGCTCGGCGGCGGCTCCGCCGGGTCGCTGAGGGGGGGCGGCTTCGCCGTCCACCGGCGGGGCGGCCGCCCGCGGCGCGCTGGCTGCGAAACGGTCGACCGGGGCGTCGAGCATCGCCTCGTCGGCGCCGAGCTCGACCTGCCAGGCGAGGGCGGCGATCAAAGCGCTGCGGTCGGGATCGGGCATGGCGGTCTCTCTCGCGCCGGAATGGGCGCCTGGCAAGGCCGCAGCCTAGCGCCGGCGGCAGCGCGGGGCGAGCCTGGCGGCCCTCTGCCGGGTCCGCGCGCGCATCGGCGCCGCATGCGCCGACCCCGCCGTCGCGCGGCACACTGGCGACCGCTGCCGGGGCGGCGCAGCGCCGGGACTGGCCTGCGCCGGCGTAGCACCCACCTGGTGGCAGGGACGCCAGGGACCGGGGCGACGATCGACCGGGGCGACACAGACCGGGGCTGCGGGCCGCAGAATGGGTCGCCACGACGTGGCGGCAGGGCTGCTTCACCCGGTCGCCTCCGCATTGCGCGTCCAAAAGTGCTTGGGTACATGCCGAGCGACTGGGACGAGGGAGACCCTAGCCATGGCCGAAGTCGAGCGCGAAGCCGCGGAATACGACGTCGTCATCGTTGGCGCGGGCCCCGCCGGCTTGTCCGCCGCGATCCGGCTGAAGCAGCGCGCGCCCGATCTGGAGGTCGTGGTCCTGGAGAAGGGCTCCGAGGTGGGCGCGCACATCCTGTCGGGCGCCGTGCTCGATGTCTCCGGCCTGGACGCGCTGATCCCCGATTGGAGGGACAAGGGCGCGCCGGTGCGCACGCCCGTGACCGAGGATCGCTTCTACATCCTGGGTCCAGCGGGCGAGTTGCGGCTGCCGACAGCGATGATGCCGCCGCTGATGTCGAACCACGGCACATACATCGTGTCGATGGGCAACGTCTGCCGCTGGCTGGCGGAACAGGCCGAGGAGCTGGGCGTCGAGGTGTTTCCGGGGATGGCCGCCTCGCAGCCGATCATCGAGGACGGCGTGCTGAGAGGCGTGGTCGCCGGCGAGTTCGGCTTTGCCAAGGACGGCACGCCCGGGCCCAATTACGAGCCAGGCATGGAGCTGCGCGGCAAGTATGTGCTGATCGCCGAGGGCGTGCGCGGCTCGCTCGCCAAGCAGCTGATCGCCCATTATGCGCTGGATGCGGGCCGGCAGCCACAGAAGTACGGCCTGGGCATGAAGGAGCTGTGGGAGGTTGATCCCGCCAAGCATCGCCCCGGCCAGGTGACCCACACGATGGGCTGGCCGTTGGGCCGGAACGCCGGCGGCGGCTCCTTTATGTACCATCTGGAGAACAATCAGGTGTACGTGGGCTTTGTCGTGCACCTGAACTACGAAAACCCCTACGTGTTCCCGTACATGGAGTTCCAGCGCTTCAAGCACCATCCGCTGGTGGCCGAGGTGCTGGAGGGCGCCAAGCGCGTCAGCTATGGCGCGCGCGCCATCGTCGAGGGCGGCTGGCAGTCGATGCCCAAGCTGGCGTTCCCGGGCGGCGCGCTGCTGGGCTGCTCGGCCGGCATGGTCAACGTGCCGCGCATCAAGGGTAACCACAACGCCATGCACTCGGGCATCGCCGCGGCCGAGGCGGTGGTCGAGGCCGTCGAGGCGGGGCGCGCGGGCGACGTGCTGGAGGCTTACGAGCAGGCAGTCCGGACCGGGCCGATCGCGGGCGATCTCAAGCCCGTGCGCAACGTCAAGCCGCTCTGGTCCAGTTATGGGCTGTACGCATCGCTGGGCCTCGGCGGGTTGGACATGTGGCTGTCGGACGCGCTGCGCATGCTGGGCCTGGGGGCGGGGCGCACGCTGCTGGGCACCCTGGCCCACGGCAAGAGCGACGCCGACGCGACCGGCAACGCGAGCCGCTTCGAGCCGATCGAGTATCCCAAGCCCGACGGCGTGCTGAGCTTCGACCGGCTGACCAACGTGGCCTACAGCTTTACCAACCACGACCACGACCAGCCCGCGCATCTGAAGCTGGGCGACCCCGCGCTGCCGCAGCAGAATTGGGTGCGCCATGCGGGGCCGTCGCAGCGCTACTGCCCCGCGGGCGTCTACGAATTCGTCGACGACGAGACGACCGAGACGGGCAAGCGGTTCCAGATCAACTTCCAGAACTGCGTTCACTGCAAGACATGCGACATCAAGGACCCGGCCCAGAACATCACCTGGACGGTGCCCCAGGGCGGCGACGGCCCGAACTATCCCAACATGTGACGCCGCGCGTGGGTGGGCGTGCGCGGGGCGACGGGATGGCCGCACGATCCGGCCGCCGCCTGCGTCGCCGCACGCCCCGAACCCGCCGCTCTGCCGGGTGGGCCGGTATGCCGCGTGTCTGCCACCCCGACGGTGCGAGGCGCGGATGAGCGGCGGTGCCTCTGAGAACGAGCGGTCGGGCGACAGTCCGCCCGGCGCCCCGGTCGATCTGGAGGCGCTGGACACCGCCTACGAGGCCGGGCTGAACGCCGAGCGGGCGGGCGACATGGCAGCGGCGGGCGAGGCCTTCCGCCGCTGTCTGGCGCTGGACCCCGAGGATCGGGGCGGCGCGTCGGTGCGGCTGGCCGCGCTGGGCCAGGGGACAGCGCCGGATCGAGCGCCGCCCGCCTATGTGGCGCTGCTTTTCGACCAGCATGCCGATAGCTTCGAGACCACGCTCGTCCACAACCTGGGCTACGTCATTCCCGACCGGATCGCCGAGCGGCTGGTCGAGCGGGGCGACGGTCCGTTCGCGCGCGGTGTCGACCTGGGGTGCGGCACGGGTCTGGTGGGCGAGGCGCTGGCCGAGATCGCGCCGGGCCTGGTCGCCGCGCTCGATGGCCTGGACCTGGCCGAGGGCATGTTGGCGGTGGCCGAGGAAAAGGACGCCTATGCCGGGCTCTACGTCGGCGATGCGGTGGCCTTCCTGGAGCAGGCGGCGCCCGGCGCCTATGACCTGGCGATCGCGGCCGACGTGCTGCCCTACCTCGGTGCGCTCGAGCCGCTGGCGGCGGCGCTCGCCCACGCGCTGGCCCCTGGCGGGCTGGCGGTGATGTCGACCGAGACGCTGCCGGACGCGGCCTTTGCCGGGCGGGCCTGGGCGGTGGGGCCGCGGCACCGCTTTGCGCACCGGCTGGAGGCGCTGACCGCCTGCCTCGCCGCCGCGGGTCTCGAGACGGTCGAGGCCGTGCCCGAGACCATCCGCTACGAGACCGGCGTGCCCGTGCCCGGGCACCTGGTGCTGGCCCGCCGACGCTAGGCCCCCTCCCTCCTCGGCCCGCGCCGTTCGCCCGCGGGTCGGCGGGCGCGGGGGTTGCCGCGGGCAACCGCGGGATGGGCGTGCCCGCGTACCGTCCCTATATTGCAGTGCAGCACAGCGCGCGCCCCCGCGGCGGGGGTCTCAACAGTGCGGCCAGCCAAGGGAGCCTCGATGCCAGCCGAGCGTCGCCTGGACAACCATCCCCGCCGGTTCGAGCTGACCAACGAGCTGCACGCCCGGCCGTACATGGCGCTGTCGGCGCCGGGGCGGGCGCTGATGATCGCCTTCAAGCCCGAGGGCAACGCGCAGGAGCGCGACCCCGAGGGCGACCGCGCGCACCTGTTGGCGCTGATCGAGCGGCACGGCGGGCCGCACCCGGCGCCCGGGGCCAGCCACTTCCTGGCGACCCTCGGCCGTTTCGCCATGAAGTGGGAGCGGCACACCGAGTTCGTCACCTACACCGTCACCGAAGAGGGGGCGGCCGACCAGCTGTTCACCGGTGGGCTGGCCGAGCATTTCCCGACCGACTGGTTGGACCAGGCGCCCGGGCGCGTGACCGCCGCGGCCGAGATCGAGGTCCTGCGCGTCGACAGCCTCGCCGATGCCGAGGCGCTGCTGGTGCGAGAACGGCTGGGCCGGGCCTTCGCTTCGGAAAGTCTGGCCTTAGCCCGCACGCTGGACGACGGCGCGCTGGCGGTGGGCGATTTCCGCATTCACGAAGGCGGCTTCTCGCGCTTCGCGCTGATCGTCTATGCCGAGATCGGCGCGCGCCGGGTCGGCCGCGCGGTGCAGCGGCTGGTCGAGATCGAGAACTACCGCATGCTGGCGATGCTGGCGCTGCCCATCGCGCGGCAGACATCCGAGCGGCTGAACGAGATCGACCGCGAGCTCACCCAATTGATCGCGGCCGTCGCCAACCGCGATCAGCCGCGCCCCGAGCAGGAGCTTTTGGACCAGCTCACCAGGCTGTCGGCCGAGATCGAGGCGCTG
>JBCCMW010000084.1:0-12803 GCA_039026175.1 Pseudomonadota bacterium | reverse complement strand
GGCGTTGATCGCGTCGATGACGCGCTGCCGGAGGTCGAGGGAGAGAGGTTTGGTCATGAAGGCTGGCCTCCTCACCAGCCTCCACGGTGAATCACGCTCGAGCCTGATTGGGAATCCCCTTCAGCGATTCCGTCCGCTCGCCAAGTGCTCTAACCCCGCGGCTTGTCGCCGCGAACGTAACCCGGCCTCTGGGCGGACCGGCTGGTTGTGGAGGACGACCGGGCGGGGTTACCGTCCCCCGGGTGCAGGATGGCCAGACAGAGCCCCATGGCACGCGGTGCGAGGGATCGGTGCCTCGATCGGTCCACGCCGCCGCCGCCGGGTCCGCGTCGCCGGTCGGGCGGCGCTCCTGTGGTCTGGCGCTCCCCTTCAGCGTCTCTGTCAGACGAACAGGAAGAAGTCGGTTTCCTCGCGCGCGATCTCGGCCGCGTCGCGCCCGACCGGTCGCACCCGTGCCGTCGGCAGATCGCGGTGGTTTTCGAGGAGGAGAGCCTCGTAGCCGAGGGCAAAGAGGGGGGCGACCACGCCCGCGCGCGTCGCGCCATGGGGAGCCAGGAAGCGCGATTTGTGGAGTTCCAGCAGCAGCACGGGGCGGTGTGCCTCGAGGCATGCCATAGCGCCGGGCAGCACCTTGGCCTCGTACCCGTCGACGTCGACC
Source organism: Pseudomonadota bacterium (assembly GCA_039026175.1). GTDB lineage: Bacteria > Pseudomonadota > Alphaproteobacteria > Rhodobacterales > Rhodobacteraceae > Thermohalobaculum. The sequence continues at coordinate 12,145 of JBCCMW010000084.1, read as the reverse complement.
TTCAGCATGCCGGGGCGAAGGCCGAGGCGCGCGGTCAGTGCATCCAGGCTGTCGATGGTGACGCGGGTATGGGTCAGCCGCTCGCGGTCGGGTTTGCCCTGCAGGCGGAACTTGAGGCGCGTGTACCAGGGATCGCGGTAGGCTTCGGCCGGCGGTTCCTCCTCGTACATCCGGGTCAGCGAGTACCAGATGTCACGCTCGCCCCGCGGGGCGTCCGACAGGCCGCTGTGATGGATGTGCAGGCGCGCCAGCCCGTGCGCGTCCTTGAGCGCGGTGAGGGGTGGCAGGGCGGCGGGGTGCATCTCGAAGGCATGCACCTCGGGCGCCGAGCGGTGGGTGGCGGCGACGAAGCTGAAGTAGCCGTGGTTGGCGCCGACATCGTAGAACGCCTGCACGGGTGCCAGATCCAGCATGGCGTCGATCAGCGCGGTGACGGCGGGCTCCATGCTGTGGGCGGGGCGCATGGGCTGGCGGAGGCGCAGCTTGCGCGCACCGCGGGGCCAGGGCAGGGGCGGCCTGCCCGGCAGCTGCAGCGCCACGCGGCCGGGCGCGGGCCCGTCGGCGACACGGTAGTCGTAGGCCTGGAGGGCGGCGTTCAGCCGGTCGGCCAGAACCGCCGGGTCGGCGGCGTGGCGGGCGAGGGCGGTGAGCATGGGCGCGGGGCCTCCCGTCGCCCCGGCTCGGCTTGCCGGGTGGCGCCGGGGCGGTCAAGTCTCGGCAAACGGATGCGGCGCGGGCGGCGACCGCGGCGCCGGCAGGGACGACGAGGAGGCTCGGATGGCGGCGGACAGCGTGACGGACGGAGGCGAGGATAACGCGCCGGGTGGCGCCCCCGACCAGCGGCTGGTGATCTTTCTTTACACCGACGATTTCGAGGGGCTGACGGCGTTCTACGGCACTGTGCTGGGTCTGGTGCGGGTGCTGGAGCAGCGCACCGAGAAAGGCGCCGTCGACCTCTATCGCCTGCACCGCGACGGCTACATCGGCGTGTCAAACTTTCAGCCCCGGCCGCGGGGTGTCGACGGGTTCATGTTGACGCTGGTGCTGGACGATCCGGCCGCGGTGGACGCCGAGCATGCCCGGCTGACGGCCGCGGGCGTGGCGTTCGAGGGGCCGCCGGGATGGGGCGTGGGCGACACCGTCTATGGCGCCTTTTTCCGCGATCCCGAGGGTCGGCGCATGGAGATCCAGGCTTTCCGCGACCCGCGCTGGGATGCGGCGGTTGCGGGGATCGCGTGAACCCCGGCCGCGGCGGCACCCTGGCGTGATGACCCCGCCTGTGCCGATGGTCGGCTGCGGGTCTTGAACCGCGCGCAAACACCGCCAGGCAGCGCCGCGCCTGCGCCCGACGCGCCCCCAGTCGCCCCCAGTGCGGTGGGCCCCAGCGCGGTGAGCCCCGGTGCCGTGGACCCCAGTGCGCGACGGTCCCCAGTGCGCGGTGGTCCCCAGTGCGCGGCGGTCCCCAGTGCGCGGCGGGCCCCAGTGCGCGGCGGTCCCCAGTGCGCGGCAGGAGCGGTGCAGTGGGCCCCAGTGCAGTGGGGCGCAATTGCCGCCGGTGGTGCGGCAGTCGGACCCCGGTGGACCAGCGGTGCGCCCCCTGGCCTGGAGACCCATGCCCAGCGCTAGGCTCCGGACTCAATTGAGCCAGTAGGTGAAGGTTGCTGCGATGTGTGCGGCGGCGAGGAAGTTTCTTGCGAGCTTGTCGTAGCGTGTGGCGATCCGGCGCCAGTCTTTGAGGCGGCACTAGAGCCGCTCGACGAGGTTTCGGGCCTTGTAGGCGTCGGCGTCGTAGGGGATCGGGCTGCGGCGCGACGTGGTGGAGGGGATCACGGCCTCGGTTCCGCGGGCGGCCAGCAGGTCGCGCAAGTGGTTGGCGTCGCAGCCTCGGTCCGCGATCAGCCGCAAGGCAGGCCCGCCGGCCTCCACCAGTGGCCGGGCCAGGGCTATGTCATTGGTATCGCCTGCAGACAGCAGCAGGACCCGCGGCCGACCCGCCGCATCGACCAGCCCGTGCAGCTTCGAGGTCCAGCCCCCGCGCGAGCGGCCTATGCCTTGGCGGAAGGGCCCCCTTTTGCGCCGGCTGCCGAGCGATGCGCCTTGATATGGGTGGCGTCGATCGACACCATTCCCTGCGGTCCATGGATGCCGGAATGGCCGGTCAGCGCCTCGAACATGCCATGCCAGATGCCCTGCCGCGACCAGCGGTTGAAGCGGTTATAGACGGTCGTGTACGGGCCATAGACCCCGGGACAGTCCCGCCAGCGCGCCCCCGACCGCAGCATATGGACGATCCCCGAGATCACCCGCCGGTCATCGACACGGCGTGCACCCTTCCGCCCGCGCGGCAGCAGCGGCTCGATCCGCGCCCATTCCGCGTCACTCATCCAGTAGTATCCCTTGGTCATCGCGATCCCCTTCCTGCACAGCCAGAATGAACCACAGCCGCGAGAAAACCGGAATCCCTATTGAGTCCGGAGCCTAGGCGCAGGCGCAGGGTTCCAGCGCTTCGGGCGGCGGGGTGGGGGCGGTCGCCAGGTGGCAGCAAAACACCTCGGCCACCCGTTCTGCCAGCGCGCGCGCTGCCGCCGACGGCATCGTGCCGAGACGCAGGCCGATGCGCGCGGTGCCCAGCGCCGGGGCGCCGTCTGCCGGGCCCAGCGCGCGCACGCCCGGCGGCAGTTGGCTGGCCGGGGCGACCGTCACCGCCATCCCGCCCAGCACCGCCGCCGTCAGCGCCGCCGTCACGTCGGACTGGCAGGCGATGCGGTACGGGATGTCGGCCCTGTGCAGCGCTTCGAGCGTGAGACGGCGCCACGCGCAGCCCTCGGTCGCCAGCGCCAGCGGCAGCGGACGCTCGCGCCAGGGTGCTACATCGCCGTGCGACACCGCCCAGACCAGCGGCTCTTCGACGATCAGCCGGTCGTCGGCGCGCCAGGGCGTGCAGGCCCCGGGGGTGAAAAGCGCCAGGTCCAGTTCGCCCCGGTCCAGCATCGGCGCGAGCGTCGCGGTCGAGGCCACGGTCACGTCGACCGTCACCTCGCGGTGCGAACGGGCAAAGGCTGCCAGCATCTGGCTGAGCGCGAGGTCGCTGACATCGTCGATCAGCCCGATGTGCACCCGTCCCTCCAGCGGCGCGCGGGCGAACGCCTCGCGCGCGGCGCGCTCGGCCTCGATCATCCGGCGGGCATAAGGCATCAGCCGCTCGCCCTGCCGGGTCAGCGCCATCCCGCTGCGGCTGCGCACAAACAGCGCGGTGCCCAGCAGATCCTCCAACTTCTTGACCTGCATCGAGATCGCGGCGGGCGTGCGGCCCAGGCGGTTGGCCGCCAGGGTCACGGTCTCGGCCTCGGCCACGGCGACGAGGGCGCGCATGGCGTCGAGGTCGAGGCGTGCGGCGGGCGAGAGGATCGGGGGGGTCGCTGTCGGGCTCATAACCGCACCTTCAGCGTATCTGAACGCTAGTGTCAATTCTTTCAGTTTTACGAAAGGACATCGCGTCGCCACTTACGCGGTATCGGCAATCACGACGCATGGAGGACGACATGACCATGATCACGCGCTGGGTGCGGCGGTACAGGCAGGCCCATCGTCAGCGCATCGCCCTGCAGGCGCTGCTGCGCCAGAACGACCGGATTTTGGACGACATGGGCCTGGTGCGGGGCGAGGTTGAGCGGGCGCTCGGCCTGCCGCTGGGCGAGGGCACGCCCGCCGGCGCGCGGGAGGCGTCGCGCCGGTCGCTGGGGCTGGACCACAAGCTGGGGCCGGCAAGCGCGATCTACGCCCAGGCCGCACGGCGCGACGCGTCGCGCAGCGATGCCGCCAAGGGCGGGCTGACGGGGGGCTGGGTGGCGACGCTCCGCGCCGGGTTGGCCGGGCTGCGCTGCACCCTCAGCCGGCATCTGGCGGCCCGCTGAGGCCCGGCGCTGCCGATCGGCCGATCGGTCGTGCACAGCAGCGCCCGACAGTGATCGCGCAGGGCGGCACCCCAAATCGCCATGGGATCAAAGGCGGGGTGATCGTAGGCGGGGTAATCGTAGGTGGGGGGATCAGAGCGACCGGATCTGCCCGCCGTCGCAGCGTACCAGGCATCCGGTGACATAGCTGGCGGGGGCCGAGCACAGGAACGCCGCCACCGCCGCAAATTCGGCCGGCGTGCCGTAGCGCCCGGCCGGGATCGTGGCGCGCGCCGCCTCGCGCACAGCTTCGATGCTGGTCCCCTGCCGCTCGGCGGCGGCGGTATCGAGCTGGTCCACCCGCTCGGTGTGGATCCGGCCAGGCAGCAGCATGTTCACCGTCACCCCGTCGGCCGCGACATCGCCGGCCAGCGACTTGGACCAGCCGGCCAGGGTGCCGCGGATCATGTTGCTGAGCCCGAGCTGCGGGATCGGCTGGATCACGCCCGACGAGCCGACGGTCAGTACCCGGCCCCAGCGCCGCTCTTGCATGCCGGGCAGGAACCGCGCGGTGATCTCGGCGAGCCTCAGCACCATCATCTGCCAGTGCTGGTGCATGACGGTGAGATCGCTGTCGACCATGCGCCCCGGCGGCGGACCGCCCGAGTTGCAGACCAGGATGTCGACATGGCCCAACGTCTCGGCCACCCGGGCCTCCAGCGCTGCGGCGACGTCGGGGTCGGCCAGATCGGCGATGGCGACGTCGGCCCGCCCGCCGGCGGTCCGGATCGCCTCGGCCACGGTCTCCATGCGCGCCGGATCGCGGCCGGCAACCAGCACGTGCGCGCCCTCGGCGGCGAGTGCCTCGGCGATGGCGCGACCCAGCCCGCGCGAGGAAGCGAGCACCAGCGCGCGGCGGTCGGTCAGACCCAGGTCCATCAGCCAAGCTCCTTCAGGCGGCGGTCCAGCCGGGCCAGCAACCGGTCCAGGTCCGTCACGTCGCCGGGCGAAAGCTTCGGCCCCGGCGCGCGCACGGCGGCCGAGGCGATGGCGCCCCGGCGGCGCAGGACCTCTTTGCGCACAGCGAGGCCCAGGCCCGGTTGCTGCTCGTAGCGCACCAGCGGCAGGTGGGCGTCGAACAGGTCGAATGCCCGGTCGGGGGCGCTCGCGGTCAGGCGCACGACCTCGACCAGCATTTCGGGATAGCAATAGCCGGTCATCGCGCCGTCGGCGCCGCGGGCCATCTCTTCGGCCAGGAACAGCGCCGAGTTGCCGCAGAGGATCGAGAGGCGCGGCGCGCTGCCCGCCGCCTCGGCCGCGCGGATGGCGGTCAGCTTGTTGAGGCCGGGCCAGTCCTCGTGCTTCAGCATCACCATTTGCGGGAGTTCGGCGGTCAGCGCCTGGATGGTGGTGGTCGAGATCTTGACGCCGGTGAGCTGCGGATAGTCCTGCAGGCAGAGCGGCACGTCCGGCCCCAGCGCTGCGGCGACGCTGCGGTAGTAGGCATGGACCCGATCCTCGGGCGCTGTGCCGGCGGGCGGGGCCACCATCACGCCTGAGGCGCCCGCGCCCATCGCCTCGTGCGCCAGGCGGCGCATGGCGTCCAGCCCGCCGCCCGAGACGCCGACGATGACGGGCATGGCGGCGCGGGCGATGGTGCGGCGGGCGAAGGTCAGCGCCTCGTCGGGCGTCAGCTTAGGCGCCTCGCCCATCACGCCCAGGATCGTCATCCCGTCGACGCCGGTGGATGTGTAGAAATCGACCAGGCTGTCGGCGCTGTCGAGGTCCAGCGCACCGTCCTCGGCAAAGGGCGTGGCGGCGATGATGAACACGCCGCGCGTGTCGCGGTGGATGGGATCGGGCATTGCAGGGTGCTCTCGGGTGGGCGCTCTGGGGGCGACGCTACGCCCCGCAGGGCGCGGTGACCAGATGCCGGTGCATCGGCCAAGAGATCGGCCCAACGGTGCGTTGCGCGGGACGTTGCGCGGGACGTTGCGCGGGGCGTTGATCGGGGCGCTGCGCGGGGCGTTGCGCGGGGCGTTGCGCGGACCCTAGGCTGGCGGCCGACCATCGCGCCGCGTCAGGTGCGGTGCACCCACCGCCTGAGCCCGCCACGCCGTTCAGAGCGTCGCCTCGATCAGGAACGGCCCCGGCTCGACCACGGCGGCGGCGATCGCCTGGGCCAACGCGCGGGGACAGTCGACCCGGCAGGCCTCGACCCCCATGCCGCGGGCCAGGGCGACGAAGTCGATGGTCGGCCGGTCCAGGTCGACCAGCGCCAGGGCCGAGGGACCGGGGTTGGCGCCCACGCGGCCCATCTCCTGTTTCAGGATCTCGTAGGTGCGGTTGGCGAACACCACGGTGGTGACGTTCGCGCCCTCGCGCGCCTGGGTCCACAGGGCCTGGATCGTGTACATCGCCGAGCCGTCGGCCTGCAGCGCCAGCACCGGGCGGTCGGGTGCCGCGATGGCCGCACCCACGGCCAGCGGCGGGCCGATGCCGATGGCCCCGCCGGTGATCGGCAGCCAGGTGTGCGGCGGCGCCTGGCGGGTGGCGGGCCACATGCCCCGCCCCGCGGTGATGCCCTCGTCGACGATGATGGCGCCCTCGGGCAGCGCATGCGCCACCGCGGCGGCCAGCGTCTCGGGCGTCAGCGTCCCGACGGCGGGCAGCGGCCGCCCGGCCGCCCCTGCGACCGTCGGGGCGGGCTTGGCGTCGAGCCAGGCGGCCAGTGCCTCCAACGCGGCGGCGCCGTCCTGGTCGACATCGGCCAGGGTGCGCACGGTCGCGGCGTCCGGCAGCAGGGTCGAGGGCTTGCCCGGGTAGCCGAAGAAGGCGACGGGCGGGCTGGCCTCGACCATCACAGCCTCGCGCACCGGGGCCAGCCGCTCGACCGCGATGTCCACGGCATAGGCCAGCCGCTCGACCGGCGGCAGCCCGTCGCCCCGCTCGGCCCGGCCAAAGGCGGTGGGGCACATCAGCGACGCGCCCGTGTGCGCCGCGATGGCCGCTGCCGCCGCCAGGCCCCGGGGCGAAGCCAAGGCCCGCCCGCCGACGAACAGCAGCCCGCTGCCGGGCGTCGCCGATGCCGATAGCAGCGCCTCGCCCACGTCCTCGACCGTGCCGGGCGCCAGGGGGCGCGGCCCCTCGGGCACCACCGGCCCGGCCAGCACACCGCCCTCGTCCCAGCCGGTGTCGCCCGGGGCAATCAGCGTCGCCATCTTGCCGGGCCACGAACGCGCCGCCGCCAGCGCCGCCATCCCGTCGGCCGCCAGGCTGGAGGGCCGCGCCGCGGTGCGCACCCAGTTCGATACCGGCTCGGCCAGCGCGCGGATGTCGCTGGCCAGCGGCGGGTCGTGCGCGAGGTGCCAGGACGCATGCTCGCCGACCAGCGTCAGCATCGGCGTGCGCGCCCGCTTGGCATTGTGCAGGTTGGCCGAGGCGTTCGAGAGCCCGGGGCCAAGGTGCAGCAGCGATACCGCCGGGGTACCGGCCATGCGCGCATAGCCGTCGGCCGCGCCGGTCACCACGCCCTCGAACAGGCCCAGCACGCAGCGCATCAGCCGCGTGCGGTCCAGCGCGTCGACGAACTGCATCTCCGAGGTGCCGGGGTTGGCGAAGCAGACCTCGACCCCGTCGGCGTGCAGGCTGCGCACCAGCGCCTCGGCGCCGTTCATGGCGGGGCTGCCGGGGTTTGCTGGATGGGTGGCGGCGTTGGGGGCTGTGCTCACGACTGGGGGCTCCGTTGCGACGCCCCGACCTGAAGGCACCGCCCCACCCCGGTCAAGCCGGCCGCGCCGCCAATCGCGCTTTGAGCGGGATGCGGTGGGGTTGGAGACTGTCGGGCCGGAATTCACGGCGCCGGGCTCAGGCGGCGGCCAGGCCCAGGGCGTCGATGGCGGCGGCGAGCGGGATCAGGTCGGCGGCGTAGAAGCCGGCGGCGTTCACGCAGTTCGTCTCGACCAGCCGCAGGCCCGCCGCGGTGCGGCAGACGTCCATCACGTAGGCCGGCGCGTAGCCCGGGTTGGCGGCGACCAGCGTCTCGGCAAAGGCGCGGGCGTCGGCGTCGATGCCGGGGCGGTACACGACGCGCCGCCCCTGGCGATAGAGCGAGGCCGTGACGATCCGATCCTCGACCACCCAGACGCGCCATTCCTGGGCGATCCGGGCGGGCGGCGTCAGCATCAGCGCGGTGTCGGGGCGGAGCGTGCCGTCCGGGATCTCGCCCGGGTCCAGCGCCAGGACGCGCACGGCCATCGCCCGGATCTCGGCCACCGTGCGCACCCCGCCGGGCAGCGCCTTGCTGTCGTCGACGGGGCGCACGAACCAGGCGTCGTCGGGCCCGTCATCACCGTCGCCTTCACCGTCACCACCGGTCAGCCGCCCGGGCACCTCATCCAGGCGCATGAACCGCGCGCCCGGGCCGTTCAGCAGCGACGCCTGCCAGGCGGGTTCGTGCACGAAGGGGCGGATCTTGAACACGCCAGGGCGCAGGCGCCGCCGCTCGGCATAGCGCCACAGGGCATAGGCGCCGAACAACACCACGGCGTGCGGGTCGCGTATCGTGGGTTCGGGGACCAGGTCGCCGACGAACGGGATGACCTTGTGCCAGGTGAAGGGCAGGCCCAGCGCTGTCAGCGCCGCGGCCAGCTTCTGGGTATCCTCGAGCGGCTGCAGTACCCACTGCATGGCGCCGCAACCCCCGCGACGCGCCGGCCCGAGCGCTGCCTGGTCAAATGCCGTTATAGGAGTAGTGGCCATTCTGGTAGCCGTAGCGCGCCATCTCGCGGCGGCCGCGGTTGATCTCGTCGTTCGAGGCGCGCGGCGGCTTCTCGCTCTTGGCCCGGTTGCGCAGCGCCTTGGCGATCTCGAAAATCGCCTCGGTGCACGACGACTTGTCGATCACCGCCTGGGTCACGGTCGTCGTCTCCAGATAGTACCAGGCCTCGCAGATATAGGCGGCGCATTCGTCGTGGCGCACGGCGGTGCCGCGGCCGCGGTTGTCGGCGACCGCGTGCGCAGCCTCGTGCACCACGGTCGAGCGGCCTTCGATCGTGCCCAGGATGCCGGCCGACGCCACGGTGACAACGTTGCCGGTGTGCTCGTACATGGCGATCGCGTCGTGGCGTTTGAGCTCGGCGGGATCGATCTTGACCGTCACCCGCCCCGCCCGCAGCGCCGTGGCCACATCGCGGAAATCGGTCGGCGTGACGATCACGTGGCCGAAGCGGAACCCGATCTTTTGGACTGCCGGGCTCTCCAGCAAGTTGGCCATCTGGTGGGTGAGCGGCGGCTGCGACATGCCGGCCTGGAACCGGCAGGAGTGGCGTCGCGGCCGGCCGAAATGGTCGAAGCCCGGACCGCCGCCGAAAGGATCGAGCGCGTCCGGACCTCGGAGGTAGAGCGATTGTAACGTCGCCATGGTCCGAACCCTTCCCTGCGGTTGATCTTGTGCAAAAGCGCGTGTCAGCGGACGGCGATGGGCGTCCCCTGTCAAGGTTCGCGTTACACGCGCGTCTCGCCGGTTTCCGTTGCGTCGCCGCTGATGCGGCACACAGGACCTGCGGCACACAGGACCTGCGGCGCACAAGACTTGCGGCACGCTGAACCTGCGGCGCACTGGGCCTACGCCACCTGCGTCAGCCAGGGTCGCGCCTGCGCTATGCTCAGTGCTCGCCGAACAGCCGGCCGGCGACCTGCTCGTAGACCGCCAGCGTCGCGCGCTGCATCGCCGCCACGGTGTAGCGTGCACCAATCCGCGCCCGGGCCGAGTTGCGCATGTGCGCCTTGGCCTGCGCGTCCAGCGACAGCGCGGTCTCGATCGACAGCGCCAGTGCCGCCGCATCGCCCGGGGCATACAGCCACCCGGTCTCGCCGTGGGCGACCGTCTCGCGCGCGCCGCCATGGTCGGTGGCGATGACCGGGCGGCCCATCGCCTGGGCCTCGACCGCCACGCGCCCGAACGCTTCGGGCTCCAGCGAGGCCGACACCACGACCGAGGCCATCTTGTAGGCCGCCGCCATGTCGGTCGCGCCGCCGGTCAGGTACACGCAGTCGCCGACCTCGGCCTCTTCGATCATCCGCGCCAACCGCTCCGCATAGCCCGAGCCGCCGTCGTCGCCCACGATCAGGTGCAGCGTGTCGGGTCCACGGCGTGCGCGCAGCATCGCCGCCGCCTGGATCAGCGTCTCGGCACCCTTCCAGCGGGTCAGCCGACCGGGCAGCATCACCACCGGGCGCGCGTCGTCCAACAGCCCCCAGGCCTCGGCCAGCCGCACGGTACGCTGGCCCGATACGACCTCCTCGGAGAAGGTGTCGAGATCGGCGCCACGTGGGATCACCACGATGTTCTCGGCCGCGACGCAGTGGCGCTGCATGACCAGCGCCTTGATATGTTCGGACACCGCGATCACCGGGTGGCCGGCCGCCATCACCGCATTGTACCGCCGCTTCAGCGGCCAGTCCTCGCGGTAGCTGCCGTGGTAGGTGGTGACGAACGGCGTGCCGGTGCGCCGCGCCGCCCACTTCGCCGACCAGGCCGGCGCGCGCGAGCGGGCGTGCACGATGTCCACCCCTTCGTCGCGGATCAGCCGCTCCAGCACGCCTGCGTTCTGCCAGATGTTGAGTGGGTTCTTGGTGGCGGCGTTCATCTCGACCACGTCGCCGCCGGCGCGTCCGATCTTGGCCGCCAACTGCCCGCCCGCGGTGGCAACCAGGGCCCGACCGCCCGCTGCGACCACCGCCTCGGCGATCTCGACGGTGCCGCGCTCGACCCCGCCAAGGTCGAGGCGCGGGACGACCTGCAGGACGGTCAGCGGGCGCATGAAGCGGCGGTCTCCCATGTGGGCGCGGCCGCCGTAGGTCGGCGCGACAACCGAGGGCCGGGACGGGGCGGAGCCCGCTGGCGAGCCGGCATGTCGGCCCTTGCCGAGCCCCCGATACCGGGTACGCTCCGCGCGGCCCCTTCCGGAATACAGGGACCCTTCGCTCATGACGACCCCGGACACACTCGAGCTATCCCACGCACGTCGGCTGGCATATCACAGGCTCCGCGCGACAGGCGATGGCAATGCGACCCGGTTTGGCGATCAGACTGCGGCGCAGGGTCTCGCCCCCGAGCCCGGACCGGAGGGCGGCGCGGCGGCTGGGGGCGCTGTCGCTGGGCGCGCGGTTGCTGGGCGCCCGGTCGCTGGGCGCGCGGTCGCTGGGGGCGCGGTGGCGGCGGTCCCCGATGCGCGCCCGGGCATCGTGTTCCTGGGCGGCTTCCGTTCCGACATGACGGGCACGAAGGCCACCTACCTGCACCGCCGCGCTGCCGCCACGGGCCGGGCGTTCCTGCGCTTCGACTACACCGGCCACGGCGCCAGCTCCGGCGCGTTCGAAGACGGCACCATCGGGCAGTGGGCCGACGACGCGGCCGAGGCCGTCGCGCGCCTCACCGAAGGACCGCAGATCCTGGTCGGCTCGTCGATGGGCGGCTGGATCGCCTGCCTGCTGGCGCGCCGCATGCCCGAGCGGATCGCCGCGCTGGTCGGCATCGCCGCCGCTCCCGATTTCACCGAGGACAGCATGTGGGCGGGTTTCGATGCCGCGACGCGCGCACGGCTGATGGACCAGGGACGGATCGCCCTGCCGTCTGCCTATGGCGAGGACCTGATCGTCACGCGCGCGCTGATCGAGGACGGGCGCCAGCAGCTCGTGCTGCGCGCGCCGCTCTCGATGCCCTTCCCGGTGCGGCTGTTGCACGGCACGGCGGATGTCGACGTGCCGGTCGAGCGGGGCCTTGCGCTGCTGGCGCACATCGGCTGTCCGGATGCGCGGCTGACGCTGGTCAAGAACGCCGATCACCGCTTCTCCGAACCGCGCGAGCTGGCGCTGATCTGGCGCACCGTCGAGGATCTCACCGCCCAGCTCGCCCTCCATCCCTGATCCGCGGGCCCCCCTGTTCCGTCGGAGCCCCCGATCCCTGGGTTCCGGGCGGCGGGTGGCGGACCGGGTCAAGGATCGCCGTCAGGCGACGGGCAACGCCCGCGTGTCCTTGACGCGGACCGCCACCCGCAGAACGCTGGTCGAGAAGCCCTTGCGGCTTCTCTCAGCCCCCCCCCTTTCCCCCTTGGCAGCCGCCGCGATGCCCATCCCGGGAACCCACGATCGAGTATCGCGGCGACCAGCCGCGATTCCGCATGGTCGGATGCGCGATCAGAAGGCCATCGCCGCGCCCTGGTAGTCTTCGAACGCGCCGCTGGTCGCAG
>JBCCMW010000083.1:0-12835 GCA_039026175.1 Pseudomonadota bacterium | reverse complement strand
CGGGGGCCAGCAGTCGGGGCCAGCAGTCGGGGCCAGCAGTCGGGGCCAGCAGTCGGGGCCAGCAGTCGGGGCCAGCAGTCGGCGCCCCGCATCGTGGCGCCGCATCATGGCCGCGCTTCGGCGCCCTTTCGCCCTGTGTTGGCGGATCGGTCTCGGGCAGCAGCGGCACGGTGATGGGCGCTGGCACGGCAGTGTTGCCCGGATCGCCGAGGTCCCGCCCGGTGCGGGATCGCGGTGGGGGGATCGCGGTGCGGGGATCGCGGTGCGGGACAGCGGTGCGGTCTGCACCCGGATGCGGACGATGCCCGGCGTGCCCGAGCGCGGGGCACCCCCGCAGTCCGAACGGTCGCCACCGGCACCGTGGCAGGCGACGAGACGGGCACGGGCAAGGGCGCGTTGGCGAGGAGAGCGTGATGATACGGGCCCTGATCGGCGTGGTCGCCGCGCTCGTCCTGGCGGGCCTGGGCTGGACCGGCTGGTGGTTCGCCGCGGCCTCGGGCCAGGAGGCGGCCATCGACGCGTGGCTCGAGGATCGGCGCGCGCGTGGCTGGCTGGCCGAGGCCGAGGTCGCGATCCAGGGTTTCCCCACCCGCTTCGAGCGCCGGCTCGAGGGGTTGGAGCTGGTCGACCCGCGCGCCGGCTGGGCATGGAACGCGCCGCGGCTGGACGTGGGATCGGATGCCTGGGACCCGACGTACCTGGCCATCGCCTTTCCGAACGAGCAGACGCTCGCGGTGCCCGGCGAGCGGCTGAGGATCGAGGCCGAACGGCTGGCGGCGGTGGCGGCCGTGGTGCCCTCGCTCTCGCTCCAGCTGCGCGAGGTCAGCGTCGAGGCCGACGATCTGCGCCTTGCCGCCACGGCCGGCTGGCAGACGGGTGCCGAGCGCGTGCGCATGGCGGTAACCCGGCGGACCGACGACAGCGCGCCGGACAACACCTACGATATCCGCCTGCAAGCGCAGGGGGTCAGCCTGCCCGGGTTCCTCGGCCGTGCGCTGACGCCCGCGGACGCGGCCGAGCCGCCGCTGGGCGTGCTGGATGCGACCGGCATGGTGGTGACCGACCGGCCGGTCGACCGCGATGCGCTGGAGCGCGGCGACATCGGCGCCGAGACGGTGGTGGTGCGCCGCGGCACGCTGACCTATGGCAGGATCGCGTTCCTGGTGGACGGTCGGCTGGACGCCGATGCCGCGGGCTTCGCCGAAGGCTCGGTCGACATCGAGGCGCGGGACTGGAAGCGCCTGCTCGAGGGGTTGGTCGCCTCGGGCACGCTCAATCCGAACGTGGCCGAGGGTATCCGCGGCGCGCTGCGCATCGTGACGCTGTTCAACAGCGGCGACGATCTGGCGCTGACGCTGAGCTTTGCCGAAGGACGCACCCTGCTCGGCCCGGTCGCCATCGGCGAGGCGCCGCGGATGAAGCCGCGATGAGCCCCGCGGACGGTGCGGCCGCCGCTGCCGCCGCGATGGGGCCGGTGCGGCGGATCCAGGCCGGGGTGCTGGAGATCGCCTACTGGGCGCACGGCCCCGAGGACGGCTGGCCCTGTTTGCTGATGCACGGCTTCCCCTACGACGCGCACGCCAACGCCGAGGCAGCGGTGCGGCTGGCGGCGGCCGGCGCCCGCGTCTTTGTGCCGTGGCTGCGCGGGTACGGCGCGACGCGGTTTCTGTCGGCCGACACCGTCCGCTCGGGCGAGCAGGCGGCGCTGGCGGCGGATTTGCGGGCGTTGATGGATGCGCTGGGCGTCGACCGGGCGGTGCTCGCGGGCTACGACTGGGGCGGTCGCGCGGCCTGCATCGTCGCAGCGTTGTGGCCCGAGCGGGTGCAGGCGCTGGTCACCGCCAACGGCTACAACGTGCACGATGTGGCGCGCTCGTGGGAGCCGGGGACGCCCGCCGAGGAGGCGACGCTCTGGTACACCTACCTGTTTCAGCAGGAGCGTGGGCGGCGCGCGCTGCAGCGCGACCGCCGCGGGCTGGCGCGGTTGCTGTGGCGCATGTGGTCTCCGCATTGGGCGTGGGACGCGGCCACGTTCGAGCGTTCGGCCGTGGCGTGGGACAATCCGGACTTCGTCGAGGTGGTGATCCACTCCTACCGGGTGCGCCATGGGCTGGTGGCGGGCGACCCGGCCTATGCGCATCTCGAAACGCGGCTGACGGCGCAGCCGGCGATCGCGGTGCCCGCGATCTCGATCGACGGGGCGGCGGACGGGGTGGTGCTGGGCACCGCGCACCACGCGGTGCGGTTTGCCGGGCCGTTCGAGTATCGGCTGCTGGCTGAGGCCGGGCACAACCTGCCGCAGGAGCGCCCGGCCGAGTGGGCCCAGGCCATCCTCGACGCCCGCGCGATGGCCACCGGCTGACGCCGTCTGCCCCGCAGCCGCCCCGCCGTGCCAACCCGTCCCGCCGTGCCAACCCGCCCCGCCGTGCCAACCCGCCCCGCCGTGCCAACCCGCCCCGCCGTGCCAACCCATCCTGCCCCGACCCAAAGCGCCCAACCAGAAGCGTCCTGACCAAAGCGCCCGACCCGAAGTGCCCCGCGAAAAAATGCCCGGGCCCGTACTGCGCGAGCCAGCGCACTGCGCGGCCAAACCCGCAGCATCCCCCGCACGCGCTGTGCGCGCGAACCCGACGTGCTGCGAGCGGCATGCGCCGCCAGTTCGTGCCCCGTGCCTGCAAGCCCTTGCCCATCGATCGGATCCAGCACGCGCGCGCCGCAACGCCACCCCGACCGCGTGACGGGCAGGGCGCGGGTGGCGGGCCGGGTCAAGGATCGCCGCCAGGCGACCGCAGAGCGGCTTGTCCTTGACGCGGTTCGACACCCGCTCAACGCTCGGCATGAAGCCCCCTCCGGGCTTCTCTCAGCCAACCCCTTCCCCCTTTGCGGCCCCCCGACCATCCGAGCGACGCCCCGCGGCCGCCGCTGTTTCCCTGCAACCGAGCATCGCGGCGACCAGCCGCGATTCCGCTTGGTCGGAGCGTGCGGGGCGCGCGGGCTCAACCGTCGGCGTTGATCTGGGCGATCAGCTCGGCCAGCACAGTTGCGGCCTCGTCGTTTTCGACCTGGCAGGTGCCGGCCGCGGTGTGGCCGCCGCCGCCGTACTTCAGCATCAGATGGCCGACGTGGGTGCGGCTGGTGCGGTTCAGGATCGACTTGCCGGTCGCGAACACGGTGTTCTGTTTGGCCCGGCCCCACATGGCGTGGATCGAGATGTTGGTCTCGGGGAACAGCGCGTAGAGCATGAAGCGATTGCCGGTGTAGATCGTCTCCTGATCGCGGATATCCAGCACCACCAGGTTCTTGTGTACCGTCGAGCAGGCGCGCAGCTGCTCCTTGAACAGGGGTTCGTGCTCCTTGTAGAGGGCCACGCGCTCGGCCACGTCGGGCAGGGCGAGGATCTCCGCGATGTCCTGCTTCTGGCGGCAGTGGTCGATCAGCTGCATCATCAGCTGAAAGTTCGAGATGCGGAAGTCGCGGAAGCGGCCGAGCCCGGTGCGCGCGTCCATCAGGAAGCTCAAAAGCTCCCACCCCTGGCTGTTGAGTATGTCGTCGCGGTTGAACTGCGCGGCGTCGGCCTTGTCGACGGCCTGCATCATCGCGTCCGAGACGCGCGGGAACGCCGCCTTGCCGCCGAAATAGTCGTACACCACGCGTGCGGCCGAGAGCGCGCCGATATCGATCACGTGGTTGTCGGGATTACCCTCCACACGCTCGGCCTCGCTGTCGTGATGGTCCAGCGCCAGAAAGACGCCCGGCACATAGGGCAGGTTCGTGGTGATGTCGTCGGGGCCGATCTCGACCTTGCCGTCCTGCATGTCCTTGGGGTGGGCGAAGTCGATCCGGTCGCAGATGCCCAGTTCCTTGAGCAGGACCGCGCAGACCAGACCGTCCATGTCGCTGCGCGTGACCAGACGATAGGTGCGCCCGGGTTCGGGCATGATCTTCTGCACGATGGTCACGGTATCCTCCCAACCGGCGCGACGAGGCGATGGGCCGGGGATAGCCGCCAGGACCTAACAAATGGTCAGCCGCTCGGTGCCTTGGGCGCGCGCCCGCCGTTGCCGAGGGACGTGCCGTCCTCGGCCCCTGCGTGCTCGTCCTGCTGTGCGGCATGCGCGCCGGGGTCGTGGCCAGCGGGCACGTCGGCCCGATGGCGGGCCAGGCTGCGGCCGAAGTCCGGGGCGTCCACGTCCTGGCCCGCGTCCAGGATCGAGCGGCGGATCGCGCGGGTGCGGGTAAAGTAGCGCTCGAGGTACGCGCCGTCGCCGGTGCGGATGGCGCGCTGCAGGACGAACAGCTCCTCGGCAAAACGGCCCAGGATCTCGAGCGTCGCCTCGCGGTTGCTGAGAAACACGTCGCGCCACATCACCGGGTCGGACGCGGCGATGCGGGTGAAGTCGCGAAAGCCCGCGGCCGAGAACTGCACGACCTCGCTGTCGGTCACCCGGGCCAGATCGTCGGCCACGCCCACCATGGTATAGGCGATCGCGTGGGGCACGTGGCTGGTCACGGCCAGCACCCGGTCGTGGTGGCCGGGCTGCATCTCGGCGGTCTGGGCGCCCAGGGCCTGCCAGAAGTGCGCCAGCCGGGCAGCGGCGGCCGGATCGCCGCCGGGCAGGGGTGTCAGGATGCACCAGCGCCCGTCGAAGAGCTCGGCAAACCCGCTCTCGGGCCCCGAATGCTCGGTCCCCGCCAAGGGGTGGGCCGGCACGAAATGCACGCCCGCGGGCAGGTGCGGCGCCATCGCCTCGATCACCTGGGCCTTGACCGAGCCGACGTCGCTGACCGTTGCGCCGGGGGCCAGGGCGGGCGCGATCTCGGCGGCGACGGCGGCCGAGGCGCCCACGGGCACGCAGACGATCACCGCATCGGCGCCCGCCACGGCCGCGGCCGCGCTGTCCTCGATCCGGTCGCAGAAGCCGAGACGCCGGGCCGTCGCGCGGGTCGCGGCCGAGCGTGCGGTACCGACGATCTCGCCCGCCGCGCCGGCGCGCCGGGCGGCGCGGGCGATGGACGAGCCGATGAGCCCCAGGCCGACCAGCGCCAGGCGGCGATACACCGGCGTCGCCGCGGGGACGGCGCCGTTCTGGGGTGGGGGCGTCATCGCCGGGCTCAGCCGGGCTCAGCCGGGCGCGGCGGCGAAGGCAGCGCAGGCGTCGGCGACCGCGCGGCAGCCGGCCTCGTCACCCACCGTGATGCGCAGGTGTCCGGGCAGGCCGTAGCCGCCCATGGCGCGCACGATCACGCCGCGGGTGCGCAGGAACGCGTCCAGCGCGCCGGTCCGCTCGCCGGCCTCGACCAGCAGAAAGTTGGCGTGGCTCGGCACCACGGCGAAGCCTGCACGGGTCAGCTCACCCGCCAGCCAGGCGCGCCACGCCTCGTTGCTGACGGCGCAATGGTCGATCCACTCGCGGTCGGCGATCGCGGCCTGTCCTGCGGCCAGCGCCGGGGTCGACACGTTGAACGGCCCCCGCACCCGGTTCAGCACATCGACCACATGGGCCGGCGCATAGGCCCAGCCGAGCCGCAGCGCGGCCAGCCCGTGGATCTTGGAGAAGGTGCGCGTGACGACCACGTTGTCGCGCTCGGCGACCAGGCCGAGACCGCCATCCTCGCCGGCGGTGCGCACATACTCGGCATAGGCGCCGTCGATCACCAGCAGCGCCTGGGGCGGCAGGGCCTCGGCCAGTCGGGTCAGCGCGGCGCGGCCGACCATCGTGCCCGTCGGGTTGTTGGGATCGGCGATAAAGACCAGCCGCGTGCGCTGGGACAGCCGCTCGATCACCGCGTCGATATCGGTGGTCAGCCCCTCGTCCGGGGCTGCGACATAACCTGCCCCTGCCGCCAGCGCGGACAGCCGGTACATCAGGAACGCGTGCTGGCTGGACAGCACCTCGTCGCCGGGGCCGGCGTAGGCCTGGCAGAGCATTGCGATGATCTCGTCCGACCCCGCACCGCAGACGATGCGCGCGGCATCCAGCCCGTGCGCCTTGGCGATGGCGCGGCGCAGCGCCTCGGCGCCGCCGTCCGGGTAGGCGGCCATCTTGTCGGCGACCGTGCGCACCGCCTCGACCGCTGCGGGCGAGGGGCCGAGTGGGTTCTCGTTGGACGACAGCTTGAAGATCCGGCCGTTGGCACCCGGCGCCGCCGAGGCCCCGCCCACATAAGGATCGATCGCCATCACACCCGGCTGCGGGCGGATGCGCGGGTGCCCCATCCCCCGATCGCCGGCCGCGTGATGCGCGGCGCCCGCCCGTTCGGCGGTGCGGGCGGCGGCGGGCATCTCGGCATTGGGGGGGACGGCGGTCATCGTGTCGGTCCTGTTTTCCTGTCGCTCTGGTCCGTATGGGCTTCGGTGCACACGATCCGCTGCGTGGGCCTGCGAGTGGGCCCGTGCGCGGACCTGCGCGCAGGCCTGTCAGCGGGCCCGTAGGCGGATCGTGTGCGCGACCGGCCGCCGGGCGGCAAATCGGGCGCGGTGCTCGCCTAGCGCGGATCGCCGGCGCGCGAAAGGGGCGGATGCGGGGCCTCGCGGCCCGCCGCCCGCCACGAATCTACGCCCCCGCGCCGATGTCACGTGGTGGGACGCCGCGGGGCCGGCCGCCCCGACACGCCACGCATCGGCCAATCCCGGGACGTCCCCGCTGTACCGATCCGATGCGACTTCGTCTCGAACTCGGCCAATACCTCTGAAGTTGCAGGGAAATTCCGCGCACATCTAGGCGTTGTGCCCGCGCCGGTTACCCTGATGGCGGGTTGGGTGATTGCCATAGTGTTGGCCTAGTTGGGGCGTATCCATGCTACCTCATGCCGAGGCGCTTGCGCGTGAAAAGATCGTATCCGAAGCGGAGCTGCCGCGTGCGCTGCGCCGCAGGAGGCGCGGACCGCGGCCATCGTGGTACAGGGAGCCGGGCGATCCGCTGCTCCTGCTAGGCGAGGCGCCGGATTACGGCGCTGGTTGGGGGACCGACATGAACATCGCGCTGGACATCGACGCCCACACAATGCGGGTGATCGAGGCGCCGGCCGCGCCGGCGACGCTGGCCGAGACCGGGCTTGACGAGGGCTTCCTGATCGAGCTGCTGACCAAGGTGGTCTACCGCCAGGGGCTCGAGCGCTCGACCGAGATGGCCAAGGCGCTGCGCCTGCCGGTCAACGTGGTCGAGCAACTGCTCGACATCGCCAAAGAGGCCAAGCTGATCGAGGTGCTGGGCCAGCTCGGCGCCTCGATGCGCGCCGAAATGCGCTATGCGCTGACCAACAAGGGCCGCGAGTGGGCGTTGAATGCGCTGTCGCAGTCCGAGTACGTGGGCCCCGCGCCGATCACCATCGAACAGTTTGCCGCCCAGTCGGACCGCCAGTCGATCCGCAACGAGCGGCTGACCGAGCCGATGCTGCGCGAGGTGCTGAGCCACATGGTGCTGCCCGATGCGCTGTACGACGACCTGGGCCCGGCGGTGAACTCGTTCTCGGCCATCCTGCTCTACGGCCCGCCGGGCAACGGCAAGTCGACGATCTCGAACGCGGTCTGCGAGGCGTTCCGCGACACGATCTTCATCCCGCACGCCATCATCGTCGAGCGCCAGGTCGTGGTCGTCTACGACCCCACGGTGCACGAGGCGATCCAGCACGCGGTCGAGGACCAGTACGCCAGCGGTTCGCTCCGCCGCGAGCGCGGCTTCGACCAGCGCTATGTCGCCTGCAACCGCCCGGCCATCACCACGGGCGGCGAGCTGACGCTGGACATGCTGGACCTCAGCTTCAACCCGGTGGCGCGGACCTACGAGGCGCCGATCCAGCTCAAGGCCATGGGCGGCGTGTTCGTGGTCGACGACTTCGGCCGCCAGCGCGAGACGCCGCAGCAGCTGATGAACCGGCTGATCGTGCCGCTGGAAGCCGGCGTCGATTATCTGGCGCTGCAGACCGGGCGGAAGTTCCAGGTGCCGTTCGACGCGCTGGTCGTGTTCTCGACCAACATCCCGCCCAAGAGCCTGGTCGACGACGCGGCCCTGCGCCGACTGCGCTACAAGATCCTGATCGACAGCCCGAGCCAGGAGATCTTTATCAAGATCCTGGCCTCGACGGCGCGCAAGTTCGGGATGGAGGTGTCCGAGGACAACGTCTACTTCATCCTCAACGAGCTCTACGGCACGACGCCCGAGGCCAAGTTCCAAGGCTTCCACGCGCGGTTCTTCTGTGACCAGGCGCGCGCGCTCTGCCAATACAAGGCCGAGCCGCCCGCGCTGACCGAACTGTCGCTGCGGCGCGCCTGGGGCAACCTGTTCACCGAGGAGTAGGCCGGGCCCCGCAGCCCAAGCGCTGCCCAGCCCCCGCCCCGCCTTGCGAGCGGCATGGCGCCGTGCCCACGGGAGCGGCGTTTTGCCGTCCAGCCGGACAGACGCCGCGCGAGCCCGACGCGATCGCGCGCCCCTGCCCGCGTTCAGTCCTGCAAGGGGCGGTTGGTGAACTCGGCCTCGATCTCGCGCTTGCGCGCGCGGGCGGCAGCCCGGCTCTGGATCAGAAAGTAGATCACAGCGGTGGCGAACACGGCCGCCACGATCAGCAGCAGCATGAACATACTGACGGTGGTGCCGCTGTCGGCGACGGTGGTGTCCATGTGTCGGGCCTCGGCGGTGGCGGTATGGGTGGCGCGGGCCGGCCGGCCTAGGAAGACCGGCCGAGGCGCATGGCGAATTCGCGGATGTCCTGAACCAGCAGTTGGATCTCCTGGATCTCGTCCATGCAGCCCATGCTCTCCTGGTTCGAAAGATAGGCACCCACGGCGCCGGCGACGGCGGTAAGCGCGCCGGGGATCGCGGCAGCGCCGCCGGTCATCGCCACCCCGCCCGCGATGCACAGGCCCGCGCCGACGGTGGTGAAGATGTCAAAACGGCGGCGCTCCTTCATCACCGGATAGGCCTTGGCCTCGACCCGTGCAGCGGCGTCCAACAGGAAGGTGCGGATCTTCTCGATCTCTTCGTCCGGGTAGTTCGAGAGGCTGCGCTCCGAGTTGCGCAACTCCTCGCGAAATGTCTCCCGGTTCTCCGGTCCCTGCTGGCTCAGCTTGGCAAAGACCGCGAGGATGATGTCGCGCCGGATTTCGGCCAAATCGCTCACCGGCGCCTCCTCGATACTCGGTCGCTTCTAGATACTTCGGCGTGTTGCGCGCCGCGCACCGGACGCCCGCGGCCGGACCATAGCGGCAGTTTCCCCGCCGAGCGTCCCATTCTGTACGCGCATTGCAACTCAATTCCCGGGGGCGCTGCTCAACGCCCCGGGACGCCCGCGCCCACCACGGCCTGTCGGGCGACAGGTGCGCGGCCGGTGACGGGCTTCGGCTGGGTCGCCGGGCGCAGCCCCTCCAGCACCCGCAGCGGCGCCTCGGCCCGCTCGCGCATGCCCGAGCGCGGGGTGATGTAGACGGTCTTGGTGGCCTCGACCAGCGCAACGCCGGCCAGGCGCTGCAGGTCCAGCCGCGTGCCCAACCGCTCCATCGCCGGCGCCAGTCCCATCCAGAACCGCTTGTGGCTGGGCGGCATATAGAGCGCGCCGATATGGCGCTCGGCCGTGAACCGTTCGGCCTGCAGCGTGCGTTCGAGCTGGCTGACGGTGTAGGGGCGGCCGAAGCCGAACGGCGTGCCCTCGCGCCGCGCCCAGAGGCCCGCGCGGTTGGGCACCATGAACACCGCGCGCCCGCCCGGCGCCAGCACCCGCCAGATCTCGCCCAACAGCGCCTGCGGCCGCTCGCACGTCTCCAGCCCGTGCGCCACGACGAGCCGGTCGATGAAGTCCGAGGGGATCGGCCACAGCGTCTCTTCGCTCAGCAGCGCGTGGTTCGGCCCGTGTTCTGGCCAGGCGGCGACACCCTGCTGGGCCGGCATCAGGCACAGCACCCGCGTCGCCTCGCCCAGATAGGGGCCCAGGAACGGCGCGGCATAACCGAAGCCCGCCACCGCCAGCCGGTGCGTGTCGGGCCACAGCCGGCGCCGCCGGTCGCGCAGCACCCGCCCCACCAGGCGCCCCAGCCGGCTGGCGGCGTAGAAGCGGCCGAGTTCCATGACGTCGAGGTGCATCGTCTGCTCCCGTCAGCGCCCGCGCCGGACGCGTGATCGCCGACCCGTCCCGCGGCGACCGCCCCTGCCGGGCGCCCGGCATCAGCCCTTGGCCCCAGCGCTCGGGCCCAGCGTTCGGGCCCGTGCTGGGCGTTGGCGCTACCCCGGCGTTGCGCCTGCGGCGGCGGCGCCTAGTCTGACCCAGGCCACCACAGACTGCCGGCAAATCCGGCCACGAGACAAGCGGGGAGGCGGCGATGGCCGAGACCGGAGAGACGCGGGACAGCCCCATCGAGGTGGTGACCGTGCCCTGCCTGCGCGACAACTACGCCTATCTGGTGCGCGACCGGGCGAGCGGGCTAGTCGCCCTGGTCGACGCGCCCGAGGCCGCACCCATCCAGGCGGCGCTGGACGCCCGCGGCTGGTCGCTGGCGCAGATCTGGATCACCCACCACCACGCCGACCACACCGACGCGGTGGCGGCGTTGCGGGCCGGGGGCGCAGAGGTCATCGGCCACGGCGCCGACGCGCACCGCCTGCCGCCCCTGGACCGCGCGGTGGCCGAGGGCGAGCGGATTGCGCTGGGCGAGACCGAGGCCCGGGTGCTCGACGTCTCGGGCCACACGGTGGGCCACATCGCCTTCGTGCTGGACCGGCCCCACGCGGCGTTCACGGCCGACAGTCTGATGGCGCTGGGCTGCGGGCGGGTGTTCGAGGGGACGATGGCGATGATGTGGGCGAGCCTGTCCAAGCTGGCCGCCCTGCCGGACGATACGGCGATCTATTCGGGCCACAACTACGGGGTGGCGAACGCCCGCTTCGCCCTGTCGATCGAGCCTCGGAACGCGGCGCTGCAGGCCCGGTTGGCGGGGATCGAGGCCGCCAACGCCGCCGCCCGCCCCATCGTGCCCGCGACCCTGGCCGAGGAGCGCGCCACCAACCCCTTCCTCCGCGCCACCGAGCCCGCGGTGGCCGCCGCCGTCGGCCTGCCCGACGCCCCCGCCGCCGAGGTCTTCGCCGAAGTCCGCCGCCGCAAGGACAGTTTCTGAGCCCACGCACCGCCCGGACGACCCGCCATGACCGACACGGACCTCCCCGACACAAGCGACCGCGAGGCGCTCGAAGCCTGGCTGGAAAACCAGCCTGCGAACCTGGTGCTTGGCCTGGCCTCACGCGCGTCTCTTCGCATACTGCCTGCCCTCAGCACTACGTTGTTTGTGCAGGATGAAGCTCGGTGGTTCACGCTGGCTGCCTTCAGGGCCAACTATGAGTGTTGGGCTGCTTCTGCAGGTCTCGATCCTTTGAAGCTCTCGGAAGCGGGGTCGACCGCTGAGTCAGCTTCGACTCGCGATTTTACAAAAAGAGGTTCGTATCATGCGCTTCGTGCAGCCGGGTTTGCAGCTGCAGCTGTCAAATATCCTGAAAAAAGGAATCTGATTTCTGCACTGACGATTGAAGCGAGCGCGCTCGCAGCTGGTCATATCGGTTCAGGACAGGAAAGGATCTGGGAAACCTGGTTGAAAGCTCTGCGTGGCGACACGGTCATCGCAGACCGATATACCGGCTTTACTCATGTGCCTCTTTGGGGCGAATTCCAGTTCCCTGAAAGGCTCGCAATTCGATGGGGTGTTTTTGCCGATGGGCTAAAAGCCGCGCATGACGAAGCGTGGTGGGTGTGGACCGACTGGTACGAGGCCCGCCTGCGCGGCGACCCACCCGACCTGGACCTGGAAGAACAGTGGATCGAAATCCCAAACGACGATTGGGAAAAAGGCCCCGCCCACGTCAACAACCTGATCGCCGACATGATCCGCGCGCACGAGGCGCGGCGAGCCGAGGCGCCGCAGGACGCGCCCAAAGTGCCGCCCGAACGTCCGGCACCTGCCCACTTCGACGTCGTTGACGATGTCCTGGTCCTGTCCCCATTCATGGAGATCGATCTGCCCGGGGAGCAGGCGCAGCGGACGGAGCGTGGACACCAGGCCCTGCTCGACGCCGTGCAAGACCTCCTGGATCTGATCGGGGAAGGCCAGCAGCGGGCCCTGGTGCGCATTGTTGAACGGTGTGACAGCGCGCTTGGCGCTACCCTTTCGGCCACCGATGTCGTGCGTCTGGGCTACTATGCCCAGCGTTTGCAGCAGCAGGCAGAGCGGGCCGACGAGATCCTGTTGGCAGATGCCGCGGGGGAGTTGGTCGCGCTGAACGCGCAGCTTCAACTCTTCATGGCGCAGTTCGCCGAATGGCAGAAGCACCTGGAGGAAGCGTCGCAGCCCCTCGGTGAACCCGCGGCCGAGGCGGAAGCTGCGAAGCTAGGCCCCGCCATCGTCGCGTCGTTCCGCGAGCACGGCGCGATTGCCGCAGATGCCGATACCGAGCTGACCGTGCAAGCCGAAGCTGCGAATGCACCGGCACCGGCTGATAGTGCCGATGGCGAGATCGTCGGCGCGGACCGTGCCGGCTTTCTGCGCAGCCTGCTCTCGGCGATCCGGGCCGCCGCGGGATGGGCGCTCGACCGCTTGAAGGCCGGAGCGGGATCGGGACTTGAGACCGCAGCCAAGGGCGCTGTCATCGCGGCTTTCGGGGCGGTGACGGCCGAACTTCTGGCGCTCGCGAGGCTGATCCCGGCCGACTACGCGTGGCTCTCGGGCGTCGTGACGTATGTCACACGACTAATGGGCGGAGCCTGATCGAGCCCGCGTAGTCGGCCGGGATCAGCCTCGCGAGCGCCAGAAGTTCGGCCGTCACCGCCCCGAAAGCCGCGATGACAGCGCCCTTGGCTGCGG
>JBCCMW010000082.1:0-12857 GCA_039026175.1 Pseudomonadota bacterium | reverse complement strand
GAGACAGCCCGGCCGGCCCCGCCCGGCATGAGACAGCCCGGCCGGCCCCGCCCGGCCCGCCACGCAACGGAGGCCGACGCATGACCGTCCACCAACCCGACGCGCCCGTCGGCGCCACGCCGAGCCTGGCCCGGGGCCGCCACATGCTGTCGATCCCCGGACCCTCGGTCATGCCCGACAGGGTGCTCGCGGCGATGGCGCGCGCGATGCCCAACATCTATGAGGGCCCGCTGGTCAAGGTGTCCGAGGCGCTGCTGGCCAAGCTGCCCGGGTTCGTGGGCACCACGGGCCACGCCTTCATCGCCGCCGCAAACGGGCACGGCGCCTGGGAGATGGCGCTGACCAACACGCTCTCGCCCGGCGACAAGGTGCTGGTGTGCGAGAGCGGGCGCTTCGCCATCGGCTGGGGCGAACAGGCGCGCATGCTGGGCTGCGAGGTCGAGGTGATGCCCGCGCGCCCGCGCCGCGCCGTGGACCCTGCGGCGCTCGAGGCGCGGCTGCGCGCTGACACCGGGCACGCCATCAAGGCGATCCTGGTGGTGCAGGTCGACACAGCATCGTCGGTGTGGAACGACATCGCGGCGCTCCGCCGGGCCATCGACACCGCGGGCCACCCGGCGCTCTTCATGGTCGACTGCATCGCGTGTCTCGGCTGCATCGAGTATCGCATGGACGACTGGGGCGTCGACGTCACCGTCGCCGGCTCGCAGAAGGGGCTGATGGCCCCGCCGGGGCTCGGCTTTTGCTGGGCCTCGCCCAGGGCGATGGCGGTGCATGTCGAGGCGCGCTGCCGGACCGCCTATTGGGACTGGACCGCCCGCAGCCAGGAAGGGCGGCACTATCTGCGCTACTGCGGCACGCCCCCCGTCAGCCATCTCTACGCGCTGACCGAGGCGATGGCGATGCTCGAGGAGGAGGGGCTCACGAACGTGTGGGCGCGTCACGGCGTGCTGGCGGGGGCCGCGCGCGCGGCCGTGGCGGCCTGGGCGGCGCCGGGCGGGCTGGAGTTTGCCGTGCTGGAGCCTGCCGAACGCTCGGACGTGGTGACGACGGTGCTGACGGGCGGGATCGATGCCGAGCGGCTGCGCACCATCGCCGAGGATCGCGCCGGCCTGACCCTGGGCATCGGGCTCGGCGCGTTCGAGTGCCGCGCCTTCAGGATCGGGCACATGGGGCACCTGAACCCGCCGATGCTGCTGGGCACGCTCGGCACGGTCGAGGCGACGCTTGTGTCGTGGGGCGCGCCGTTGGGCGGCTCGGGCGTGGCGGCGGCAGCGGCGCACATCGCCGGGCACCTGGGCGCCGAGACCGTGCCCGCCGGCAGCCTCCAGGGCTTCAACCCCTAGCCTGCGCCGCCAAGGCCCCGCCGCTGCGCACCCCGCACCGAACCCCGGGTGCGGCCGAACGCAGCGTCGGCGACCGACGCTTGTCGGCCGTCGACAGACCCAGCCGAACCACCGCCCGCCACCCCCACCGTTGCGCGCCACACCTGCCGCGGCGAGACCCCGCGAGGCCCGCCGCCCTGCCCCGCGCTCCCGCGCAGGCGCTGCCGCCCGGCTGAGCGTCTGCCACGCCACCACCGCTGCCGCCCGGCACAGCATCTGCCGCGCCACCACCGCTGCCGCCCGGCAGAGCGTCTGCCATGCCACGTGCGCTGCCGCCTGGCACAGCGTTTGCCGTGCCACGAGCGCTGCCGCCTCGCTGAGCGTCTGCCATGCCACGTGCGCTGCCGCCTGGCACAGCGTTTGCCGTGCCACGAGCGCTGCCGCCTGGCTGAGCGTCTGCCACGCCACCAGCGCTGATGCCCGGCAGAGCGTCTGCCACGCCACCAGCGCGGGCGTTCGGTCTAGCGCCGGAGTGTCTTGCAGCGGCGCTGCGGTCTTCGGCGCCCGCCTGGTACCCGGCCGAGGCCACCGCCCTGCTCCTTGTCGGCAGACATACGGTGCCGGCACATGCGACCGGCCTTGGCGCTGGTGGGCCGGGCGATACAGTCAGGACCGTGGCCGCCAGACTTGATCCGGCAGGCCAGGTCATTTCCCGATGACTCGAACCATCAAATTGTTGGATCCCCGAGTGTCGGGGTGACGCTAAACGGTCGCTTCCCTTTCGGTCGATCCACCCTCGTCCGGGATGCGCGCCGCGTTCAGGCGACGACCCCGATGTTGCGAGTGCCCGTCGACGTTTGGATCGACCCGGCGGCGCGGAGGCCGGGCCTCGCCGCACCGCGCGCTTCTTCACTGCCGCCGCTGGGCAAGACGGCGGTTGCCGAAGGGGCGCCATGCCGTCGTGCGCAGGGCGGGCCCGGGGCGTTCGCTCTGCCGTCGGCACGGCGTGTGGGTGCCTGAACGCGGCACCGGTGCCGATCCGCGACATCAGCCGAAACGTCGCCTGCAGCGAGGTGGGCAGACGCCGAGCCGCGCCATCCCGCCCGTCGACCGCCGCGACGCCCGACATCGCCCCTGCAGGCGGCGGTCAGGCGACGCGCATACGGGTGAGGCCCATCAACATCAGCGCGCCGGCGAACGGCAGCATCGCGTCGAAGATGCTGCTCGCCTGCCAGCCGCCGGCGTCATGCGTGCCCGTGCCGGCCCGGGTCGGCGGCTGGAACCGCGTGGCCCCGGCGAGCGCCGTCTGGGCGCCCGGGGCCGTGGCCACGGCGCCCGCGCCCACCAGCATCGGGACGGCGGCAGCCTGGCCGCCGGCACCGCCGACGGTCGCCAACGGCGCGCCCAGCACCACACAAGCCGCGCACTGCGCGGCACCGGCCACCGGCAGCGAGCGTGCCTCGGCCGGCGGCGCGGCCAGCAGCAGCGTGGACACCGCGACGGCCACGGCGACGGCCACGGCGGCGGCCGGCGGGCGCACGCGGGCTGACCCGGCGCGACGAACGGCGGCATACAGGCGGCGGACAACGAACATGGCACGGCTCCTCGATCGCTCGCGCCTAGTCTGCCGCCGACCCGTGAACGCGAACTTTAGGAGAACGGTTAACGCGCGGCAGCCAGGGTGACGCGCGACCACGGGCGCCTCAGTCCTCGCCGCCCGGCGTCGACCGCAGGCGTTTGACCGATCCGCGCGCCTTTTTGTCGTCCAGCCGCCGGCGCACGGCACTGGCGCTCGGCTTGGTTGGGATGCGCCTTTTCGGCGCCACGGCCGCGGCGCGGATCAGCGCGATCAGCCGGGCGACCGCCTCCTCGCGGTTGCGCGCCTGGCTGCGGTGCGTGTCGGCGCGAATGAGCACGGCGCCCTCGTCCGTCCAGCGCCGGCCGGCGAGCCGGCGCAGCCGGGCCTTCACGGCGTCGGACAGGTTGGGCGAGCGCGCCGCCTCGAAGCGCAACAGCACCGCCGTCTCGACCTTGTTGACGTTCTGGCCTCCGGGGCCCGAGGCGCGGGCGAAGCTCTCGGTCAGCTCCCAGTCGGCAAGCTCGATCCGCTCGTTCACCCGCACCGGCATCGCCCGTTCTCCCGCAGGCCCGGGGGGCTCAGGTGCCGTAGGCTGGCCGGCTGCGCGCAACCGCGCGATAGGGCAGCAGCGCCAGCGCCGTGATCGCGAGCTTGGCCAAGAAATCGCCGACGGCGAGGTTGACCCACAGGGCCACCTCGGGCCCGACCCAGAGCAGCGGCACGGGCGTGCCCATGCCGATGTCCTCGCCCGCCCAGCCGCCGAACAGCGGCGCCGCCGACAGCGCAAAGGCCAGCCAGAAGAACAACGCGGTATCCAGCGCCGAACCCAGCACGCTGGAGACCGCAGGCGCGCGCCACCAGGCCCCCGCGCGCAGCCGGTCGAACACGGCGACGTCCAGCATCTGCGCCGCCAGGAACGCCGTGCCCGAGGCGATGGCGATACGCGGCGTGGCCAGCCAGACCGACAGCGCGACGCCCAGCGCAAAGCCGACCAGCACGACCCGGCGCGCGACCGTCGGCCCCGCCAGCCGGTTGGAGAGGTCGGTGACCAGAAAGGCCAGCGGATAGCTGAGCGCGCCCCAGGTCAGCAGATCGCCCAGCGGGTACTGCACCAGCACGTTCGACGCGGCCACCACCACCGCCATCGCCAGGCCGGCGACGAGCGCTGTGCGCAGGGTGTTGGGCGTGTGGCTGCGCTCCGACATGGCGAGGCGATACTGCGTGCAGCGCGGCGCCACAAGCCGGTCCGCTGTCCGGGTGCGCCGATCGGCGGGTCGATCCGCGGGCTGCAGGCTCGGCGCGGGACCGGACACCATCGACACCGGACCGACCTGGCACGGCGCCGGCGGGCCGGCAGCCCAGCAGCGCCGTGGATCATCCTGTGGATAACGCCGTGGACGGAAGCGCGGCGCGACGATGTGGTAGGGATTTCCAGAAACCAGCCGCGCGGCGCGGTGCGGGCAAGCTGGGGCGGCGAAATCGGTGCGTTCGGGCCGTTTTCTGCGCCTTTCAGAGCCTCGACGATGCGTCTTCGGATGCAATGCGCGCTCAAAAAGTCCGACGAAAGTGTAAATTCACGACCGCTGATGCTGTATAATCGTCCCAGAAATGGACAAAGTCCGTGTTTTTTCATTGGGTTATCATGCTGTATGCGGTGCCGGGGCGGCGCTTCATCCGTGCATAGGACAGTGCTCGGGCTTATGGCGAAGAGTATTGATCGAAAACGACATTCGGGCCGCGTCGGCGGGCGGGTCTGCGCCACGGCAGGCCATATCGAGCGTGCACCGCCGGTTCAGGCCTGAAAAGATGGCTTCTTGGCCGATGTGGACAAACGCGGCCGGGCGGAGCTGCCGCCTCGACGGCGTCGGTTCAACGACCGGTGGGCGGCGATGGCGCGGCCGAGCGCAGCAACGCCGCAGTCCGGGCGCGCCGATGGACCGGTGCGCGCGAATCGCTGTAGAACATTAAAAGAACATTTTCGGCGGGGAGCGGGATGGCGGCACGGCGGCAGCGGAATGGTCAGGGAACCGACCGGACGGCCGGCGACGGTCACCACGCCGATCCGGCACCGGCCGCGGGCGGCGAGCATCCCCGCCGCAGCGCGACCGCGCCCGACAGCCCGCCACACCGGCCCATGGCCCCCGAGCCGGCGGCCCACCGGGTGACCATGCCGTCGGGGCAGGACACGCCGCAGGACAGCGGGCTCGAACGCGGGCTCGAACGCGAACTGGGAGGCGGGCTGGGAGGCGAACTGGGAGGCAGACTGGGAGGCGGGCTCGAACGCGGGCTCGACAGCCTCTGCGCCGGGCGCGTGCACGAGGCCGTCGGCCCCGGCCGCCGGGCCTTTGCCGCAGCGATGGCGGGCCTCGCCCGGGGGCCCGTGCTGTGGATCCTGGATGCCCGCGCGCGCGAGGCGCCCTACCCCGCCGGCCTGGCGCCGCTGCTCGATCCCACGCGCGTCATCCTGGCCCGGCCGACCGGGCTGATCGCCGCGCTGCAGGTCGCCGAGGAGGCGCTGCGCTCGGGTGCCTGCCCCTTTGTGATCGCCGAGCTCGAGCAGGCGCCCGACCTCACCCAGAGCCGCCGGCTGCAACTGGCGGCGGGCACCGGCGGCGGACGCGGTCTCTGCCTGCTGCCCGAGACGCGGCTTGCGACCAATGCGGCCGAGACGCGGTGGCACTGCAGCCCGGTCTGCCGCATTGTCGGTGGGCTGGGCCGGGCAGCGCGGGGCGGCCAGGGCGCCGGGGGCGATATCGCCGCCGCCCTGCCGCTGCAGCACTGGGAGCTGGTCAAAAACAAGCGCGGCGCGCTCGGCGCCTGGCAGGTGGCGCTGCGCCTGCCCGGCTGGCCCGCGGCCGGTCCCCAGCCCGCTTCCCGAGTTGCTCCCCAAGCTGTTCCCCGAGCTGCCCCCGGCGCGGCCGGGTCCGGGACTGTCAATCGGGACCCCACCGGTCGGGGGACAGTCGGTCGGGGGACAGTCGGTCGGGACAGCGGGGCCAGGGACAGCGAGGCCAGGAGCAGCGAAACTCGGGACACAGTGGCTGGGGGCAGCGAGGCTGGGGGCAGCGAGGCTCGGGACACACTGGCTCGGGGCAGCGAGGCTGGTGGCAGCGAGGCTCGAGACACACTGGCTTGGGGCAGCGAGGCTGGGGGCACCGTGGGGCCGCGGGTTGCAGGATCGGGCACCGAGGCGCCGTCATCCTCCGGCACAGCGGCGGGCGCGTTCCACGCCACCCCGGTCGCGCGACGCGCCGACGGCGGCTGAGGTGGCGCCACCCAGGCCCGCCTCCGGGTCCCTCTCCGGCCCCGACGACGACCGCGAGGCACCGCCACCCCTCGGGATGCGCACGGCGATCCGTCCGGCCACCGGCCACCCGGAAACCGGCCGATCCGCCCCCCAAGCGACGCCCCATGAAACGGCCCCATGAAACGGCCCCAGGAGCGAACCACAGGGCACACCCGGGCCTATGCCAGAGATCGGCCGCGTCGACAGAGCGACGTCTCCCCGCAAGCGGGCCTCGACGCGGCGACGCCGGGACGCGCCCCGCCACCCTTTGGCCGCCACCCTTGGCCGCCGCCCTTGGCCGCCACCCTTGGCAGCCTGTCTCGTCCCGCCACTTCTTCCGCGATGCCACGCCATGATCCGTCTGTCCCTGCCGCCGCCGACCGCGCCCCAACCGCCGAAGGCGCCGGAACCCAACCCGCCGGAGGCGCCGCGCCGACACCGCGGCCCGCGGCCGGATCGAGCGCGACGCCGGTATCGGGGGCCGCAGCCACCGTGCGCCGCCGGCTGATCGTCGTCGCGCTGCCCTTTCTCGCCGCCGAACACCGGCTGCGCCGCGAAGGGCTGACCGGGCTCGCCGCGCCCATGGCGGTCGCCGGGCAAGAGCGCGGTGCCCTGCGCGTCGTCGGCGTCAACGCCGCGGCGGCCGAGGCGGGCCTCGCGCCGGGCCTCGGCCTCGCCGACGCCCGCGCCGTGGTGCCGGGGCTCGTCACCCGGCCGGCCGAGCCCGAACGCCTGGACGCCTTCCTCGCTGCGCTCGAGCGCTGGGCCACCCGCTTCTCGCCGATCACCGGACGCGACCGCGGCGTCGAGCCACCGCGCCACGCCGCCAATGCAGGCGCCACAGGCCGCTCGCCCACCCGGCGCCTGGGCCAGCAAACCCCGGCCCAGATGGCCGGCAGCGTCGCCGGCAAGGCCCCCGCGGCCCGTGCACCCGGCCGGCGCGAGGCCCAGGTGCGGGCCCAGGTGCGGGCCCAGGTGCGGGCCCAGGTTCAGGCCCCCAGCCAGGTCCGGTCGCCAGTTCAGTCCCAGGTCGAGCCGCAGGTCCAGTCCCCAGTTCAGTACCACGCCCAGTCGCATGACCGGGCCGGCCGCCCGCGCCCGGGCAGCGCCGGCGCCATCCAGGGCGGCATCGCCGACGGTGCCCTGGTGATCGACGCGACGGGAGCGGCCCACCTGTTCGGCGGCGAACAGGCCATGCTGCGCGCCGTTGTGGCGGGCCTCGCGGACCTCGGCCTCACTGCCCGCGCCGCCATGGCCGACACACGTGGCGCAGCCTGGGCGCTGGCGCACTATGGCGTCCCCCAGCGGGCGCCCCACCAGGCCCCAGCCGCCCCAGCCGCCCCCAGCGCCTCAGCCGCCCCCGGCGCCCCAGCCGCCCCCGGCGCCCCAGCCAGCCACGTAAACCCAGGCGCCCCTGTCGACCCAGGCGCCCGCGTGGAGCCAGGCGCCCGCGTCGACGGGGCTGTCCCCATTGCTGCAGTTGCTCGCGTCGCCGGGGTTGCCCCCCTCGACCCGGCGGCTCCCGTAGACGCAGCGGCCCCCCTCCACCCGGCGGCTCCCCTCCACCCGGCGGCACCCGTCGACCCGGCGGCCCCCCTCCACCCGGCGGCCCCCCTCCATCCGGCGGTACCCGTCGACCCGGCCGTCAACGCCGACCCGGCGGCCCAGGTTGCCCTGGCAGCGCCCGGCGCCAGCCGCGCCGCGATCGCCGACCTGCCGCCCGCCGCCCTGCGGCTGGACCCGGATACCGCGGCGGCGCTCGAGGCGCTGGGCCTCGCCCGCATCGGCGACCTCGCCGGCATGCCGCGCGGCCAGCTCGCCCGCCGCTTCGGCATCGGGCTGATCCGGCGGCTCGACCAGGCGCTCGGCCAGGAGCCCGAGCCGGTGGCGCCGGCGCGTGCCGCTCGGCATTACGCCGCGCGCCTCACCCTGCCCGAGCCGATCGGCCTCGTCGCCGACGTCGTGGCCGGTCTCGACCGCCTGCTCGAACGCCTGACCGCAGCGCTCGAGGCGGGCGAGGCCGGCGCCCGGGCGCTCCGCCTCACCGCGCGTCGGGTCGACGGGGCGGACGTGTCGGTCGCCATCCGCCTGGCCCGCCCGATGCGCGACCCGATGCGCCTGCGCGCGCTGTTCGAGCCCAAGCTCGACGAGATCGACGCGGGCTACGGCATCGACGCGCTGCGCCTGGCCGCCACCGAGACCGAACCGATGCCGGCGGTGCAGCCGCCTGCCGCCCTCGGCGCCACCCCGGCGGGCGACGCCCACCGTGCCGCCCGCAGTGCCGAGCGCCTGGCGGATCTGGTCAGCCGCATCGGCAACCGCATCGGGTTCGAGCGCGTGACCCGCCTCGAACCGGCCGACAGCCACATCCCCGAGCGCGCTTATACCGAGCTCGCGGCGGGCTATCCGGGGGGGGCACCGCATGGGAGGCGGGCGACGACGCCGCCCCCTGGGCGCCGGCCCGCGACGGCCGCTGGCCGCCCCGCCCGCTGGTCCTGTTCGCGCCCGAGCCGGTGATGCCGGCCGAGGACGCCGCTGCCGGGCCCAGCCCCGCCGATGATGCTGTGCCCGCCAGACCCATTCCCGCCGGACCCGTTCCCGCCGGCCCCGTTCCCGCCGGCCCGGTCCCGGGCCCATCCGGCGCTCCCCCAACCCAGGCTGAGACTGGGCCCGAGACTGGAGCCGAGACTGGAGCCGAGACTGGAGCCGAGACTGGGCCCGAGACTGGGCCCGAGATCCGCGCTGCCGGCACGCGCCTGGCGCCGCCGGCGCGGTTTCGCTGGCGCGGCCAGCGCCTGACCACCGCCGCCGCCCACGGCCCCGAGCGCATCGCGCCCGAATGGTGGTGGGACGACCCGGCCTGGCGCTCGGGCCCGCGCGACTACTGGCGGGTCGAGACGGCCGAGGGCCCGCGCCTGTGGCTGTTCCACACCCCCGCCGCCGACGCCCCCGCCTGGTCGGTACACGGCACCTTCGCTTGATCGCCGCAGCGCCTTGGCCCACCCTCGAGGCACCGTTTCAATGACCTAGACGATTGCCATGGCGCGACATCCCGCCCCCGGCCGCCGTGCCGCCCACCCGCCGACGCCGACGCCCACGCCCGCCCGCGGGCGCCGCGCGCAGATCGAGGTCGCGACCGAGGTCACCGAGGCCGCGCTCGCCCACCTCCAGGCGATCAGCGCCAACGCCCGGGCCGCGTGGTTCGGTCTGCTGGCCCTGCTGGCCTTCGTCTCGGTCACGCTGATGGCGCACGAGGACGCGGACTTCTTCGCCCGGGGCGTCGAGACCCGGCTGCCGCTGATCGGGATCGACGTGCCGACGACCGCGTTCTTCATCGCGGCCCCGCTGCTGGTGGCGGCACTCTACATCTACCTGCACCTCTACTTGATGACGCTGTGGGACGCGCTGGCCGACATGCGGCCCACGCTGCAGGGCACGCCGCTGTTCGACCGGGTGCCGCCCACGCTGATGGCCCAGGCCGCGCTCTGGTACCGCGCCTACCACGCCCGCCGGCGCGGCGCCCGCATGGGCGGCCAAACGGGCGGCCGCAACGGCGAGGACGCCGAGACCCGCGCCGCCCCGCCCCGCGCCTTGGGCGGCGCGATGGCGCTGATCACCGTGGCGCTGGTCTGGCTGGCCGGGCCCGCGGTGCTGCTCTGGCTGCTCGAGACCTCGACGGTGCGCCACAGCCTGCTCCTCTCGGGCCTGATCGCCCTCTGCTTCCTGGCGTCCGCCCGCACCGGCTTTGCCGGGTGGCGCGTCGCCCGCCGCCGGATGCGCGGCCGCACGCGTGAAGCCGCCCACAGCCACATCCTCCGCCACCGCCGCTGGCTGGCGACGGCCCTGACGGTCGCCCTGATCCTCGCCACCTTCCAACGCACCACCGGCCCCGGACCCCTGTTCCGTTGGTTTCCCGAGTGGCTAGGCCCCCACCGCGAGGCGTTCACGGCAGCCTGGACGAGAACACTCGACACCCTCGGATTCCGGTTCGAGAACAGTAGCGATGCCCTCCGCTTCGGCCTTGCCCGCGCCGACTTGGACGAGGCCGAGCTCACCGTCCGCCGCGCCGACTGGCGCCTCCACGAAGACTGGCTGGAGGATTTCGAGAAGGAATGGCGCGACCGCGAGGGGCACCCGCCCCCACACCCCCTAACCCAGGAACAGCAGACCGCCTTCCAAGCCGACGCCAGCCGCCGCTACGCCAACTACATCGCTGCCCAGTCCAGCCCCGACCTCCGCGGCCGCAACCTCCGCGGCGCCCGAGCGTTCCAGGCCTTCCTCCCCGGCGCCGACCTCCGAGAAGCGCAGATGCAGGGAGCCAGCCTCGCAGGGGCGCAAATGCAGGAGGCCAACCTCGACAGGGCGCAGATGCAGGGGATCAACCTCGACTTCGCGCAGATACAGGGCGCCTCCCTCTTCAGGGCGCAGATGCAGGGGGCCAACCTCTTCAGCGCACGGGTGCAGGGGGCCGACTTCTTAAGCGCGCAGATGCAGGGGGCCAGCCTCAAGTGGGCGCAGATGCAGGGGGCCAGCCTCTTAGAGGCGGAGATGCAGGGGGCCTATCTCGTAGGCGCGAGTATGCAGGGAGCGTCCTGCCATGGCGCTATGCTTCAAGCAGCGGCGGCGCAGCGTGCTACTTTGCTTTGCGATGGGTTGAGTGGCGATGCCATCGCTTTTGCGACAGGTGATCAGGGAACCTGGCTACCCGCGGGATTGAGTGTCGCCACGTGTATTCCGCCCGAGACGCTGCCCGATAACCTTCGCGCCGCGATCGACCTTCATCCGGCGCGATCATCCGACAGTCTGTTTCGGCCGACGCGTCAGCCGGTGCTCGACAGCCTGCTTTGCGATCCCAACTCGGATGACGAGGCGATGCGCGCGCCGGTGTTGATCCACGGGACCTGGGAGCGGCGGGGCGACGGGGCGTGGGTAGATAACGTGACGGGGCTCGTCTTTGCGCCGAACGAGGATGGGACCTGGCCGGACGACGACGAGATACGCCGGGAGCGGCGGCGGTTGCTCGAGGCGCAGTCGCGCTAGGCTGCGGCGGTGGGGCGGCTTGGCGGGGTGGGGCGCGCGGAACATAGTTGGAACATGGGTGTCGAGCTTGCGGCCACGACCAACTTCACGTTCCTCACCGGGGCCTCGCATCCCGAGGAGATGGTCGAGCGTGCCGCCGAGTTGGGGCTCGATGCCGTCGCCGTCGCCGACCGGATGTCGCTGGCCGGCGTGGTCCGCGCCCACGTGCGGCTGAAGGAGATCGCGCGCGAGGACGTGGCCCGCAAGGCGCCCAACATCACCGGGCGCGACGTCGTCGACCACGCGCGCCGGATCCGGGCGCTGACGCGGACCGACCCGTCCTCGCGGCTGCAGGAGCCGCTGCCCGACACGGCGGAGCCTGCGCCCGAGACCTATCGCTCGATCCCGCGGCTGATCGTCGGCAGCCGCCTGGCGTTCGCCGACAGCGCGGTCGAGCTGGTGGTGCTGGTGCCCGACCGGCCGGCCTATGCCGCGCTGTCGCGGCTGCTGACGCTGGGCAAGCGGCGGGCCGAGAAGGGCCGCTGCACGCTGTTCCTGGACGACCTGGCGGACTACGGCGCGGGCCTGCTGGCGCTCGCCGTCCTGCCCGACCCGATGGCCACGCCCGCCGCCACCGCGTCCGAAGGACCCGGATCCCCCAGCGCCGAAGGCGCCTCCGGCGCTGGGGGATCCGGGTCCTCCGGACCTTCCGGCGCGGCGGCCCACGCCGGCGATCTGGGGCGGATCGCGCGTCACGTCGCCTATCTGGGCCTCCTCGCCGCGCCGGCCTACGACGGGCGCGATGCGGCGCGGCTGGCGGCCAGGGCGGGCGAGGCGCAGGCCCTCGGCCTGCCGCTCGTCGCCGCGGCCCAGCCGCTGATGCACCGGGGCGTGCGCCGCCGGCTGGCCGATATCCTGACCTGCATCCGTGAGCGGCTGACCGTCGACACCCTCGGCACCCGGGCGCTGCCCAACGCCGAGCGCGTGCTCCGCGGGCCCGAGGCGATGGCCCGGCTGTTCGCCGCCCACCCCGCCTCGCTGGCCGAGGCGGCCGCCGTCGCCGCCCGCTGCCGCTTCTCGCTCGAAGAGCTCGCCTACGAGTACCCCGACGAGGTCGTCGACGGCGAGGCGCCGCAGCCCCGGCTGGAACGCCTGGCGCGCGAGGGGCTGGCCTGGCGCTATCCCGAGGGCGTGCCGGCCTTTGCCCGCGATCTGGTCGAACGCGAGCTCGCGCTGATCGGCAAGCTCGGCTACGCGCCCTATTTCCTGACCGTGCGCGACATCGTCGCCTTTGCCCGCGGGCGCGGGATCCTGGTCCAGGGGCGCGGGTCGGCGGCGAACTCGGCCACCTGCTACGCGCTCGGCATCACCGAGATCGGGCCCGAGCGGATCACCATGGTGTTCGAGCGCTTCGTCAGCGAGGCGCGCAACGAGCCGCCCGACATCGACGTGGATTTCGAGCACGAGCGGCGCGAGGAGGTGATCCAGTACATCTACGAGCGCTACGGCCGCCACCGCGCGGGCATCTGCGCCACCGTCATCCACTTCCGCTCGCGCGCCGCGATCCGCGAGGTCGGCAAGGCCATGGGCCTCTCGGCCGATGTCACCTCGGCGCTGGCCGGTCAGGTCTGGGGCTGGTCGCGCGAAG